>DASUBK010000253.1:0-12531 GCA_035763305.1 Terriglobales bacterium
AGGGGAGTACCGCCGCGAATGACAAGTTTATCCATGACTGGCTGGCCCTGAGCGTTCGACTACTCTCATTGTAGCGGCAAAGCGCGCGCGCACGTCCCGGGCATGCACCTTAGTACTCAACCCCTCAGGAGAGTTCCGCGGCCTCGGTCGAGGGCGCTTCGTCGCGGGTCTCGCCGGCCCACACCAGCGCCAGGCGTGTGTTGAACGGGCCGATGATTTCGTAGATCAACACCGCCGAGAGGACGATCGTAGCGACCGGGGGGCCGAGAGTGGGCAGGAGCTGCTCCAGGCTGATGGCCAGGCCGATCGCCAGTCCGGCGTGGGGCAAGAGCGTCATGCCCATATATTTCCGAACCGGAACCGGCAGCGACGTACCGATCATCCCCAGCCGTCCTCCTGCCAGCTTACCGATGGCCCGCGCCGCGATGTACACCAGGCCGAGAATGCCGACCGTTTTCAGCATGGACAGGTGCAGGTTGGCGCCGGCGATCACGAAGAAGATCGCATAAAACGGCGGATCGGTACGCGACTGCACGTTGAGAATGCGCCGGGAATGCCCGGAGAGATTGGCGGTGGTGGCGCCGATGGCGAGGCTGGTCACCAAAGTCGAGAGATGGAGCAGCACCGCCAGTCCGACGGCGAGCAGGATGCAACCGGTGAGTAAGATCAGGGTCTCTCCGTGCTCCACCACGCGCGAAGCCCACGCGGCCAGCAACAGTCCCACCAGGTACCCGAGCGCGGCGGAGCCCACCAGTTGCCACACCAGATCGAACAAGGATGCATACACTGCGGCGCCGGTGGTGGCCTCCCCGGCCAGGCTTTGATGAATGGCAATGCCGCCGGCGACAATCGTGAAGCACAGCAGGCAGAACACGTTGTTGACGGCGAGGAACGCCGTCAGCGTTTCGGTGAGCGGGCCGGTGGCGTTGGTCTCGCGCAAGACCATCAGCGACGAGGCCGCCGCGGTTTCCATGCCGATGGCCCCCAGCAGGAGCGCGACCTCCCAACTTTGTCCCATGGCGCGCATGGACCACACCAGCAAACCGGCGACCAGCAGGGACTCGGTCATGGTCAGGATGATGGCGCGGGGACCCACGCGGCGGAAATGGCGGAGTTCGAACACCGAGCCGATGGAGAACAGGATCAGACCCAGGGCCACCTCGCTAAAGACGCCGAGGGCCTGCAGATTGCTGCCGTTGATCCACGCCAGCACCGAGGGGCCGAGAATCACGCCGATGAGGATGTAGCCGGTGACCTCCGGGACGCGCAGGAATTTCACCAGGTGGCCCGCCGCGAGCGCGAGAAGCAGGATGAGTCCCAGAGACGTTAACTCGTTCATGGTTGCACCAGGGCGGCGGTGAGGCTGTCGCCGCGGGCCAGCAACAGGAAGACGGGACGCTTGACGGAGGAGAGGCGGCGTTGCACCTCTTGCGGCGAGAGCGCGGGCCGATAGTCAAGGCTGAGAATGCGGTCGCCGGAGCGCAAGCCGGCACGCGCTGCGGGACCGCCGGGTTCGACCGATTCGACCACCACGCCGGCGCTATCGCGCAGTTGCAATCCCGGGCCGGCGGGAGGAGTCGCAGGCAAATTGACCTCGCGCCGCTGCCTACGGCGCAAAACGCTAAGACGCAGCGCTGTTCCCGCCGCAGGTGGCGGCAACGATGACGACCCATCCAGCGCTTGTCCTCCTACCGCGGTAATGACGTCGCCCGGCAGAAGCCCGGCGGAATGAGCCGGCCAACCCTGCCACACCGTTTCCACCAGCACGCCGCCGCTGACGCCGAAGAAGGACTTCTCCGCGTCGTCCAAGTCGCTCAACAGCACTCCGTATCGGTTGCGGATCTGCCGCGCCGGATCGCTCAAGCCGTCCATCGCGGCGACGATGTCTTGCACCGCGAAGACCACCAGTTGGTCGTCGCAGCGGGCGATGAGTCCGACAAGGTTTCCCGCGAGATCGAAGAGCCCGCCACCCAACAGCGCCGATGCCAGAGGAACCGAGGTGTGGATCGCATGGAAGGGAAACGAGCCGCAGTTTTCCAGGGCCGACCCGCTGTACCTCCCGGGTTCGAACACGGTGGCTCCACTCGCCTGCAGCGCTACCGCGAGCAGCCAATCACCAGGATGCAGGTTGGCGGGCACGGCCACGGTCGCGGCGGCGGGAGCGCCGGCGGGTAGCCACGCGGCGCCGATGGGAACGCCCGGGGACCAGAGCGCCGGCGAAGCCGTAAATGTCGTCTTGCCGGCCGCTGCGGGCAGCGCCGCCAGCGGCGAGTTCTCCGGCTTGGCGGTGACCACCATGCGCTGCGCGCCCCAGGAAATTCCGGTTCGACGCAGCGACGGCAATCGCAGCAAGTGGCGGGCGGCCGCGGCGGTGGCGCGCGCGAACTCCTCCGGAGCGGGACGCGCGGCATTTTCCGCGCTGCGCTTGAGGCGCTCGATCTCCGTCTGCAGCAGCGTCACCTGCGGCGCCGTTTCGGCGGCAATGCGGCGGGCCGTGTGCGGCCGCAGTAAGGATCCCACCACCAGCACCGCCAGCGAGATGCAGGCGAGGACCGTCAGGTACCTGCGCTGTGAGTTCGGCGAAGGCATGGCCCTCTACTGTACCGCGTCGTCCAAGCGCGACCGTCCCGCCGCTGTGCCCGCGCCGCGCATCGTACTGGGGGGAGGGATTTGGTATGCCTTGGAAGACAACCATGAAGCGGGCCCGCAAGGACCGGGCGGAGGGCAAGGCGCCCAGCACGCAGGCGGGCGAATTCGTGCGCGAAGAGATGGAGCACGTCAAGCGCGGCAAGCACGGGGCGCGCAATACCAAGCAGGCGATCGCTATTGGCCTGAACAAGGCGCGGAGAGCCGGCGTCAACCTCAAGCCGCCGAAGAAAGGACGCACCAGCGCCAAGACGCGCAAGTCGGCCGAGTCCGCCTACCGCGCAGGCCGCTCGGGGAAGAAGGTCTCGCGCAAGCGCTCGCGGGCGGTGGAGCGCGCACTCAAGCGCGAAGGACATTCGGCGGCGTCGCGCAAGAATCTGTCTCGGCAGGCCAAGTCGGCGGCGAGCCGGCGCAGCGCCGCGTCGCGCTCGGCCGCGGCAAAGAAGGCGGCGCGCACCCGCCAGCACGAGCGGAAAGCGGCATAGATTCAACCGGTCCTGTTCGACTCTTACCGCGACTTTCGCCGTTCGCTGATGGGCAGCGCGGCGATGATCGCGCTTCGCACATTCCCATTGGCCAGCTTCAGCCGCTTGGCTGCGTCGTCGGCGTCAATACCCGCCTTCAACATGATCAGCGCCACGGGTACGCTCTCCTTTGCGTCTTTGAGCGTCTTCACCACGTCATCGCGCTCCGCGCCAGTGGCCTGCTGCAAGATGCGAATTCCGCGCTCCACCAGCTTTTCATTCTTCAGGTGGACGTTGATCATGAGATTGCCGTACACGTAGCCCAGCCGCGCCATAGCGCCGGTGGTCAGCAGGTTGCAGACGAGTTTCTGCGCCGTGCCGGCCTTCATGCGAGTCGAGCCGGCGACCACCTCGGGCCCGACGTCCACCACGATGCCGAGCTCGGCCGCGGCCTCCAGCGGCGAGCCGGGATTGCAGACAATCGCCACCGTCTTGGCGCCCTTGCTGCGCGCGTATTCGACCGCGGCGATGGTGTAGGGAGTGCGACCGCTGGCGGCCAGTCCGACCACGACGTCCTGGTCCGTGGGCTTTTTATCGGCCATGTCACCGCGGCCCAGCTTGGGATCGTCCTCGCTTGCTTCCGTGGCGGAGTAGAGCGCCTTCACGCCGCCCGCCATAACGAACTGCACCGTGTTGGGATCGGTGTTGAAGGTCGGCGGGCACTCGGAGGCATCGAGAGCGGCGATGCGCCCGCTGGTCCCGGCGCCGACGTAGATCAGGCGCCCGCCATTGCCGATCGCGCCGGCCACGGCGTCGATCGCCTGGGCAATCTGCGGCAGGGCGCGCTCGACCGCAGCCGCGACCTTGGCGTCCTCGGCATTGATCACGCGGGCGATCTCCAGCGCCGAGAGCGTGTCCAGTTCGGCGGAGGCGGCGTTGGTTTGCTCGGTGCCGAGGTGGTCGAGGTTCGACGGCATAAGCGAAGTGTAGCAGCGGAGGGAAGAACGTCCACTATCGGGTCACCGCGCTATTTCTTTCGTCTCGATGCCCCAGTGTCTCGCGTTTCTTTCTCCAGCGCTTCGATCACTGCGTCGTGGAAGCGCGGGCGCACGTTCTTGATCCCCTGCGACTGGCGGTCCGGCCAGGTGCGGTTGGTCAGCAGCGTGACCGACACCTGCTGCTCCGGATCGCTCCACAGGCTGGTGCCGGTGAAGCCAAGGTGCCCAATCGACGAGGCCGAGAAAAGCCTTCCCGCCTGCGACGGCGGCGTCGGCACGTCCCAGCCGAGCGCGTGCTGCGGCCCGCCGGGCGCGCCGTAGCGCGAAGTAGCGAACAGCTTCACAGTTTCCGGCCGCAGAATCGGCGCGCCGCCGGCGAGAATCATCTCCGCGAATCGCGCCAGGTCCTCCGCGGTGGAGAACACTCCGGCGTGTCCCGCGATTCCGTCCATGACGCTGGCGTTCTCGTCGTTCACCTCGCCCTGAATCACGCGGCCACGCCAGGCGCGATCGTCCTCGGTCGGCGGAATCGTATTGCGCCAGGCCGACGGCGGCACCCACGACGTCCGCAGCATCTGCAAAGGCCCGAAGATTTCGCGGTAGCAGAAGCTGTCGAGGGCCTCGCCCGCCAGCCGCTGCAGGATTTCTCCCAGCACGATGAAGCCGATGTCGCTGTACTCGACGCGCGTGCCCGGCGGCGCGGCCAGCACCGTGCGCGCCGCGGCCAGGACCATCTCCGCGCGCGTTTTTGCTTTCTCGAACAGCCGCGCGTACGCCGGCAGGCCCGAGGTGTGCGCCAGCAGCATGCGCACCGTGACCTCTTCGCGGTGCCACTCCTCGGTGCGAAACTCCGGCAGCACCGAGACCACCGGCGCGTCGAGATCGAGTACCCCGCGCTCGTGCAAGATCATCGCCATGGTGGTGGTGGCGACCACCTTGGTCAGCGAGGCGAGATCGAAAATTGTTTCGCGCTGGATGGTCGGCGAGTCCGGCTCGTAGGTAAAGCGGCCGAAGGAGCGCAGCGCCACTAAGCGTCCTCGATAGGTGATGGCCGTCGCCGCGCCGGGAAAGGCACGCGCGCCCAGCCCCTGCCGCAGCACGTTGAAGGCGGCGTCGAAGATGCGGTCCTGGTCGGCGGCGGTCATAAATGCTTGCGAATTGTGTGGCACGGGTCTCCGACCCGTGTTGTCCACTAGTATTCCGCTCATCATAGTGCGCCACATTCCCTTGTGCTGCACGGAAAGGGTTGTGTACATTCGGGGAACCTCTTCAATCCTCACTATGAAAAGCAGTCTGCAACAACTTCGTTACCTGCTGGTCGCGGTCCTGCTCTGCGGATCGCTGAGCGCAGCCGCGCAGAAAAAAGCGGCGGGAGCTTCCGCGCCCAAGGCAGGGCCGGCCGGCGGTCGTTTTGTCGCCGTGGACGCCATCTTCAAAGACGCGGTCAAGGAGCAGCAGATCCCCGGCGCCGTAGTTGAGATCGGCCATAACGGCCGCGTGGTCTACCGCAAGGCCTTCGGCTACCGCAGCCTGGAGCCACGCCGCGAGACGATGACCGTGGACACCATCTTCGACATGGCCTCGCTCACCAAGTGCCTGGCCACCACCGTGTCGGTCATGCGCCTGGTCGAGTTGGGTCAGGTGCGCGTCAACGATGCGGTGGCGAAGTACATTCCCGAATTCGGTGCGAACGGCAAGCAGGACATCACCGTGCGCATGCTGCTGACGCACACTTCCGGCCTGACCGAGGACCTCGACCTCAAGCAGCCCTGGGAAGGTTACGACACGGCCATGAAGATGGCCTTCGACGAGACGCCCGAGTACCCGCCAGGCTCGCGCTTCCTCTATAGCGACATCAATTTCGAGGTGCTGGGCGAACTGGTGCGGCGCGTTTCCGGGCTGTCACTCGACAAGTACGCCAGCGTCCACTTCTACCAACCGCTGCACATGGCGCACACCTCGTTCCTGCCGCCACGCTCCTGGCTGGCGAAGATCGCGCCCACGCAATACGACGAGCACAACGTCATGCTGCGCGGCGTGGTGCACGATCCCACCGCGCGTCGCATGGGCGGCGTCGCCGGGCACGCCGGGCTTTTTTCTTGCGCCGACGACGTGGCCAAGTTCGCGCAGGCGATGTTACGCGGGGGCGCGCCGGTGCTTAGCCCGCTCACGGTCGAAAAGATGAGCACCCCGCAGACCTCGCCCACCGCCACCAGCGTGCGCGGCTTCGGCTGGGACATCGATTCGCCCTTCTCCTCCAACCGCGGCGACCTGCTGCCGGTCGGCTCCTTCGGGCACACCGGTTTCACGGGAACTTCGCTGTGGATCGATCCCACCACGCAGACCTACATCATCATTCTCTCCAACGGCGTCCACCCGCGCGGCGGAACCGGAGCGTTGGTGTCGATTCGCAACCGGACCGCAACCGCGGTGGCAGCGGCGCTGAACCTCACCGTCAGCGAGAAGGAGAAGATGCGCCTGGCGCGCATCACCGGCTACAACGACTCCTACTCGTCGCAGCGCCGCATTCCCTTCCGCAACGGCCAGGTGAAGACCGGCATTGACGTGCTGGAAGAGCACAACTTCGATCAGCTCAAGCCTGCCGATCCCGGCAAGAAGCTGCGCATCGGCCTGGTCACCAACCAGACCGGCGTGGACAGGCAGGGCCGCCGCACCATTGACGTCCTGGCGCATGCGCCCGGCATCGAACTCGCCGCCATCTTCAGCCTGGAGCACGGGGTTACCGGCGCGCTCGACACCACCGATGTCGGCAACACCGTGGATGCCGCTACCAAGGTCCCGGTGTACAGCGTCTATGGCGACACCACCGCCAAGCGGCACCCGCCCCTCGATGTCATTAAGGGCCTCGACGCGGTGCTCTACGACATTCAGGATGCCGGCGTGCGCTTCTACACCTACGAGTCCGCGCTGGGATATTTCGTCGAGGCGGCGGGGCAGACAGGCACGGAGCTCATCGTGCTCGACCGTCCCGATCCCATCACCGGCAGCCGCGTCGAAGGACCGATGTCGGATCCGGACGTGGTCAGCTACGTGAACTACATGCCCGAGCCGGTGCGCGGCGGCATGACCGTGGGCGAGCTGGCGCAGTTCTTCAACGGCGAGCGCCACCTGGGGGCGAAGATTCGCGTCATCCAGATGGAAGGCTGGATTCGCGGCGACTGGTACGACTCCACCGGACTGGTATGGATCAATCCGTCACCCAACCTGCGCAGCCTGACGCAAGCGACTTTGTATCCCGGCGTGGCGATGGTCGAGGGCACCAACGTCTCCGTCGGCCGCGGCACGGATACGCCCTTCGAAGTGCTGGGCGCGCCCTGGATCGACGGCAAGCAGCTCTCCGATTATCTGAACGCCCGCAACATCCAGGGCGTGCGCTTCGTGCCCATCAACTTCACTCCGGCGGCGGGATCGAAGTACGGCGGGCAGAATCTGGGCGGCGTCAACATCGTGCTGCTCAACCGCGATTTCATGGATGCGACCGAGCTGGGGATCGAACTGGCCTCCGCCCTGCACGCGCTCTATCCCGCGCAGTGGGAGACGAAAGAGCTGGTGCTGCTGGTCGGGAGCCACAAGGTGGTGGACGAGATCATGGCGGGCGAGGACCCTCGCCGCATCCAGCAGGACTGGATGGACGACCTGCAGAAGTTTGTCGATGCGCGCAAGAAATACTTAATCTATTAACCGACTTGTCATCCTGAGGAGGACAATTCAAGGGGGCCTAGATGAGAAGGTTGATTGCAACTTGGTTCGTTGCACTTGTGTTACTTCCGTGCTCTTCCTTCGCCGCCGACCTGCAGAAAGACCTCAACGCGCTGGCAAGTCAATACCACGGCAAGGTCGCGCTCTTCGCCAAGGACCTGAAGACGGGCCAGACCGTCTCCATCGACGCGGATGAGCCGGTGCAGACCGCCTCGGTCATCAAGCTGCCCATCATGATCGAGGCCTTCCACCAGGTGAAGGAAGGGAAGCTGAAGCTCGATCAGAAGATCACGCTCACCAAGGACAACCAGGTGCCCGGCTCGGGCGTGCTGCAGTTCATGGACCCCGGCTTGCAACTCACGCTGAAGGACACCGTCACCCTGATGATCGTCCTCAGCGACAACACCGCCACCAACCTGATGATCGACACTGTCGGCGTCACCAACGTCAACCAGCGCATCGCGGCCATGGGCCTGAAAAACACCTATCTCTACAAGAAGGTCTTCAAGCCCGCCGGCGGTCCCATGCCGCCCGACCAGAAGAAATTCGGCTTGGGCAAGACCACCGCGCGAGAAATGGCCGAGGCGATGGAGAGCGTCTACCGCTGCGACCTCGGCGACAAGGACTTGTGCAAGACGATGCTGGACATCCTGCAGCATCAGCAGGACCGCGACTCGATTCCGCGCTACCTGGAGTCGGGCGACACCTCGGAGAAGCCTTCGGCAATCGCCAACAAGACCGGCTCGCTGGATGACGTTCGCAACGACGTGGCGCTGGTGGAGACGAAAGCCGCGCCCATCGTGATCTCCGCCTTCACCTGGGACAACCAGGACCAGCGCTGGATGCCGGAGAACGCTGCCCAGGTGCTGATCGCCAATATGGCTAAGGACATCGTCGCCGCCTGGGCGCCCGCTGGCGTGAAGGGCCCGGCCGCGGCGAAGCCGTAAGTATCGCGGAATCGGCCCATCGGGTAATCCGGTCATCGAGTTCTTGAGATCGCAACATACGCGTGTCATCCCGAGCGAGCGCGACACCGAGCGCGGCGAGGTGGAAGGGGAAGCGCGAGTCGAGGGACCTTGTGGTTGTTCAGGGAGTCAAAAGGTCCCTCGAATCGTGCTCCTTCCTCCTCCGCTGCGCTTCGGAGTCAGTCGCACTCGCTCGGGATGACACAGTGGGACGAATCGCCCGTTACTTTTCTCTCCTGCCGGTGTTAAATCTCAGTAGCAGAAACGCTGGAGGAAGTCCCATGCGCCGCTTTTCGGTGCTCTTGATTCTCATTGCCCTTGTCGCCGCCGGCCAGCAACTGAAAGAGCGTCCGGCCGATTCCCCGCAATTGCAGAACGAAACCGCCGGCCAGCCGGGAACGATCGAAGTTCCCGCGGGCACCCAGATCCCGCTTCGACTCGCCCAGGCCATCTCCACCAAGAATGCCAAGCCGGGCGATCCGGTATACGCGGAAACGGCCTTTCCCATCGCCATCAACGATCGCATCGTCATCCCCGCCGGTACTTACGTGCAGGGGCGCATCGCCCAGGTGAAACGTCCGGGCCGGGTGAAGGGCAACGCCGAATTCCTGATGCACTTCACCACCCTGGTCTACAAGAGCGGCTATACCGTCATGCTGCCCGGCTCGGTCGAGCAGATGCCGGGATCGGAAAAGCAGCACGTCAAGGACAAGGAAGGCACTATCCAACAGGATTCCAACAAGGGCCACGACGCGGGCACAGTGGCGCAGACCGCCGGCACCGGCGCCATGGTGGGCGGAATTGCGGACCGTAGCCTCAAGGGCGCTGCCCTCGGCGGCGCGGCCGGCGCCGGCGCCGGAATGTTGGTCTCGCTGCTCACCCGCGGACCCGATGTCAATCTGCCCGCGGGCACCAGCGTGCAGATGGTGCTGCAACGCCCGCTGGTGGTGCAGGCCGCGAAAATCCAGTAAGGCCGGTTTACCGCAAAGGACGGAAAGGAATCCCCTTTGCGTCCCTGTGCATCCTTTGCGGTTTCTTCTTAATGCTAGACTCGACTTCGTATGCCCGTACGCACCATCTTCACTATGGCGGAGGACTGTGCCGCCGGACGCCGCCTCGGCTGGTCGGAATTCGTTCGTGACTACGGCGAGATCACCCGCTCGCTGCTCCTGCACTTCTTTCCCGTGCTGCAACCGGATATCGCCGAGCACGTCGCCGGGGTCTTCCAGCGCGGCCGCATCAACGACAACACCTGGTTCAAGGGGCTGAAGTTCGCCAACGAGCGCGAGTTCATGATGTCGTTCCGCGACCTGCTCTTCGCCTATGGGCGCGAGCACGCACGCATCCCCGTCCCTGAGCTTTCCCTCGACCAGATGCGCGAGATCATGAAAGACCTGAACGTGGTCGAGCGCGAGGTGCTGTGGCTCTACGTGAAGGGCTACACGGCGGAGCAGATCGCGCCCATCATGAGCAACGCCGAGGCGACCTCGCGCGCGGTCAAGCAGGTCGCCGACGAGCGCCTGGCGCAGGTCCTGCCCGCCGCCACCCGGGATGCCTTCAACATCTCTGCCCGCGTTCTGATCGAAGCCGCGGAGAAAGCCGGCACGCCGGAGTGCCTCCCCTGGAAAACCTTCAACAACATCATCAATGGCCAGGTCAGCTGGCGCGAGCGAGAAGTGGCGGAGGCGCACATCAAGGAGTGCTTCCACTGCATTGACCGCTTCACCTCGTTCCAGGAGATGATCCAGTGGCGCAAGACCGCGCCGCCGTGGCCGCAGGAGCAGGTGGACCCGGTGCTGGCGAAACTGCAACTGCCGGCGGAGAAGAGCAGGGGATTGCTGGGAAGGATTCTGGCGAGGAGTTAGTTATTAATTGTTGGTTGTCCGAGCCGTCCCAATCAGGGGTATCTCAGCAGATCAGTATTTCAGTATCTCGCCCTTTAATGTCTCTTCGGGAGCTACGATGCTTTCCAGATCGAGATACTGATGTACTGAGCTACTGAGATACCCTCTCACACAAAGAAAGAACAACCAACAACCAACAACTTCTTTCCTACCGCAGCGGCACCTGCAGCGGCCGGTCCAGGCGAACTTCCAGTTGCTGGCCTTTCTGTAATTTGAGATTGCGGTTGGTGAGGAAGCCCGCGCCGCCGCCCAGCGCGCCGCCCGCCGCCGCCCCGATCACCGCGCCGTGCGGACCCGCGGTCACCGCTCCCGCCGCCGCGCCAACTCCCGCCCCAATCACCGCGCCTTCGATGACGCGCATCTTGCTCACGCCGCGCCTGGTAATCTCGCCTTCCGACGAGTCGGTTTTCATCGCGTGTTCGCCCGGCACGTCGGTGACGGTGGCGATCAGCGGCATGCTGCCGTGATTGGTCTCAATCTCGTCAAAGCTCAGCAGCAGGCGCGCCTTGGTGCCATTCTCCACCGAGCTGACGTGGCCTTTGATTTTCTTGCCGCGCGGGATGGTGGTTCCGTTGGGGGCCACCAGGTCCTCCGCCAGCTTGGCGGTGAAGTGCTTGCCCGGCTTGAGCTTGGCCGTGTCCAGGTTGTCGTTGAGCCGGATCAGGAAGCGGGTGCCGTCGGGGATTACGTTATCCCCCGCAGGACCGTTGGGGCCCGATTGGGCCATGGCCGCGGCCGCCGTGAGTAGAACGGCGCCCAGGAACAGAGAAAGGGAAGACCGTAGGGTCATAGATCACCTGCAAGGAGTACTTCCGGTTCAGACCCGCTTGGAAGGCCAAAGTTGCTGCGAAGCTGCCCGGCAAGCCAGTTTTGTAGGCCAATGCCGCCGCCCGAACCTAAATTGCTATGGCTGGTGAAACTTTGCCGTTGCCTCAGGCGTCCAACTGCGTTAGAGGCTTAGGAAACACCCGCCTGCGCGTCACGGGCGGGACACGAGGCACCATGCGCAAACTGTATTGGTCACTATCCGTTCTGGCTGTGGGCGGATTGGGAGCTCTGTTGTTCACCGACAAGGGCCGCCAGGCCCTGCGCTGGGTAGGCGAAAACGCCGGCACCGCGCCTGATCGCCTGCTGGAATGGAATGAAGCTGCGCAGCGCGAGTTGGACCGCATTCAGACCGCGCTCAACCGCGTCGCCGAATCGCTGGGCGCACCTCCCGAAGCGCAAAGCCAGGCCCGATAAAGACGCCACGGATTTTTACTTTGCCTTTGTTCTTAGTTGTTAGTTCTTCGTTCTTCGCTGTTGTCGCCCTGGCGCCAAGAACGAAGAACCAATAACCTTTTGCTTTTTATCCGTGTCAACCCGTGAAATCCGTGGCGTTTTATTTCGAACAAACGAAAGCCCCGGCGTAACCGGGGCTTTCGCTCTGAAACTGAAACTGAAACTTCTCTACACCGTCGCTCCCGCCCGGCTGCCCTTCTGCGAGTAGGTGAAGCGGATGATCTGCGAATCGATCTCTTTGCGCAGCTCCGCCCAGATGTTCTCCGGCATGCTGAGGAAGACCTTGACGATCTCAGGATCGAATTGCCGCCCCGACCAGCGGACGATCTCGTCGCGCGCCGCCGTGAAGCTCTGCGCCGCGCGGTACGGACGGTCGGAGGTAATCGCGTCGAGAGTGTCGGCGATGGCGAATATCCGTGCGCCAAGCGGGATCTGTTCGCCCTTCAGGCCGCGCGGGTATCCCGACCCGTCGTAGCATTCCTGGTGAGCGTAGACAATCTCCGCGGCCTCCGCCAGGAAGGGAATCTTGCGCAGCATCTGGTAGCCGTGGGCG
>DASUBK010000254.1:0-4600 GCA_035763305.1 Terriglobales bacterium
GAAGGCCGCCTGCTATCCTTTGGGACGCATGGCCTTCACCGCGAGCCGTTCGCTGCGCGCGCAGTTCGCCTTCCTCACCGGCCACCGCTGGCTGGACGTGATGCTGGTGTTCGTCCCGGTGGCGATTGTGCTGGAGTTCGCGCACGCCGGCGCGCTGTGGATCTTTGTGGCCTCAGCGGTGGCCATCATCCCGCTGGCCGGATTCCTCGGCGACTCCACCGAGGCGCTGGCGGCGCAGACCGGCCCGGCGCTGGGCGGCATCGTCAGCGCCACCATGGGCAACGCCACTGAGTTGATCATCGGCTTCTTCGCCCTGCGCGCCGGCCACGTGGAGGTAGTCAAGGCGTCGCTCTCGGGCAGCATCATCGCCAACCTGCTGCTGGTGCTGGGGCTGAGCATCGTGGCCGGCGGCGCCAAGCACGGCGAGCAGAAATTTTCCAAGGCGCTGGTGGGCGCCAACAGCACCATGCTGTTCATCGCGTCGGTAGCGCTGATCGTGCCGGCGGTCTTCAACCTGTCCTCGCTCGGCGAACCGCAACGTCCGGCTGGACTGGAGCACCTCAGCGAGTGGGCCAGCGTGGTGCTGATTGTCGTCTACAGCGTGAGCTTTCTCTTCGTCTTCCAGGCGCACCGGGGAGTGGTGGCGCATGCCGAGGAAGGCGAAGCCGGGGCGGGCGGCAGCGTCAAAGCGGCGCTTATCGTGCTGATCGCTTCCACGCTGCTGATCGCCTGGCTCAGCGAAATCCTGGTGGGCGCGCTGGGCGAGGCCACCAAATCGCTGGGCATGACCGAACTATTTGTCGGCGTGGTGGTGGTGGCGATCGTAGGCAACGCCGCCGAGCACGCCACCGCGCTGCGCGTGGCGCGCCAGAACAAGATGGACCTGGCGATGATGATCTCGGTCGGCTCCAGCACCCAGATCGCGCTCTTCGTGGCACCGCTGTTGGTATTCCTGTCGCTGCTGATCGGGAGGCCGATGTCGCTGCTGTTCAGCGGCTTGGAGATCACCGGCATCGTGCTCTCGGTGCTGATCGTGGAGATGATCTGCGCCGACGGAGAGACGAACTGGTTCGAAGGCGCGGAACTGCTGGCGGTGTACGTGATTCTGGGAGCGGCATTCTACTTATTGCCGGCCTAAGTGATTAGAAGCCACGGCTCGGGTGAGCCGAAGAATTGAATATTGAAAATTGAATATTGAATATTGGCCGTGAGCATCGTGCCCAGCCGGCAATTTTCAATATTCAATTTTCAATATTCAATTCTTCGGCTCGCTGACAAGCTGGTGCACAGCCCACTGGCCGTTGTCCCCTGCCCACTTCTGTAAAGACACGTAAATTCGGGTGACTCCCGCCGCTCGCTTTGTTACATTCCTGCGCTTCCCTGCACACGAATCCTGGAGGGCATCATGATGAAGCGCTATACGGCCGCGTGTCTCGCGCTGGCGGTGCTGGTCGCGACGGCGGCGATGGCGGCGCCCAAGACCACCGCGCCTGCGCCGCAGAAGATAGACGAGGAGTACACCGCGCTGATCAAGAAGTACCTGAACGACCCGCGTATCACCACCGAACTGGTGGACCACATGCCGGCCTCGGCCACGGTGCCCAGCCCGCTGAAATTTCTCGGCCACATCCCCGGCACGCCGGGCGAACTGGATTATGCCAAGGACATCTACCGCTACTACGAAGCGCTGGCCAAGGCGTCGCCGCGAGCGAAGTTCTGGAAAATCGGCACCACCGAAGAAGGCCGCGACATCGTCTGCCTGGCGATCGCCGACGAAGCGACGATCAAGAACCTCGACAAGTATCGCGACATGCTGGGCGCGCTCACCGATCCGCGCAAAACCAGCGAAGCGCAGGCGCAGCAACTGCTGCAGACGGCGAAGCCGATTTACTACGTCACCAGCGGCATGCACTCTCCCGAGACCGGGGGCCCGGAGATGCTGATCGAATTGGCGTACCGCCTGATCGTCGAGGAAACGCCCTTCATCCAGAACATCCGCAACAACGTAATCACCATGATCACGCCGGTGATCGAGGTAGACGGGCGCGAGAAGGAAGTGGACACCTACTACTTCAACAAGAAGCGGCCCAAGGACGCCGCCCGCCTGCCGCTGATGTACTGGGGCAAGTACGTGCAGCACGACAACAACCGCGATGGCATGGGGCAGTTCCTCAAGCTCACGCAAGCGGTGACCAAGATGGAACTGGAGTGGCATCCCACCATCCTGCACGACCTGCACGAAGCGCAGACCTACCTGTACGCCTCCACCGGAACCGGCCCGTACAACGACGACCTCGATCCCATCGTGGTGGACGAGTGGTGGATGCTGGCGGAAAACGACGTGATGGAGATGACCAAGCGCGGCGTGCCCGGCGTGTGGACCTACGGATTCTACGACGGCTGGGTGCCGAACTACATGTTCTTCATCGCCCACAGCCACAACGCCATCGGGCGCTTCTACGAAGTGCAGAGCTACGGCCCCGATCCCTACGACGTGCGCCCGCCGGCGACCGTCACCAGCAAAGAGTGGTTCCGGCCCAACCCGCCGCTCAAGGAGATCAAGTGGGGGCCGCGCAATAACGTCAACATCCAGCAATCGGCGCTGCTGTTCGCGCTCAACCACGTGGCGCGCAACAAGGAGCTTTACCTCGGCAATTACTGGCTCAAGAACAAGCGCGCCGTGGACAAGGGCAAGACCGGCCCGGTCTACGCCTGGGTCATCCCGGCGGCGCAGCGGCGCAAGGCCGATGCCGCCGACGCGGTCAACGAGCTGCGCGACCAGGGGCTGGAGATCAGCCGCGCGGCGTCGAGCTTCAAGGCCGGCAGCGTCAGCGTGCAGCCCGGCGACTACATCGTGCGCGGCGACCAGCCCTTCCGCACCCTGGCCGACATGTACTTCTCGGTGCAGAACTACACCCCGCAGAATCCGCGGCCCTACGATGACACCGGCTGGACCTTCCAGTTGATGCGCGACGTGCGCATCCTGCCGGTCACCGACAAGGGCATCCTCGAGCAGCAGATGGCGCTGCTAACCGCTCCCGCGAAGGCCGAGGGCGGCATCGAGGGCAGCGGTCCGGTGCTGGTGGTGGACAACACCTCCGACAACAACCTGGTCACCTTCCGCTTTAAGAATCCGCAAGTGAAAATGGAGGCGGCGGAAGACGACTTCGAACTCGGCGGGCACAAGTTCCGCGCCGGGGCACTCATCGTGCGCGATGGCGATGCCGGCAAGCTTGGCCCGATGCTGAAGGACCTCGGGCTGTCGGCATGGGCGGTGGGCAGCGCGCCGCAGGTCAAGACGCACGAGTTGAGCATCCCGCGCATCGGCTACGTGCACAGCTGGACGCGCACCCAGGATGAAGGCTGGTGGCGCGCCGCGCTCGACACCTACGGCATCCCCTACACCTACTTCGCCGACCAGAAGCTCAAAGAGGGCAATCTGCGGGCGAAGTACGACGTCATCATCTTCCCCCACGTGGGCGGCACGCCGACCTCGCAGGTCAACGGCATGCCCATGACGGGCAGCGAGCCGCTGCCCTACAAGAAGACCGACGCCACGCCCAACCTCGCCTACCTCGACTCCAGCGACGACATCCGCGGCGGCATGGGGCTGCAGGGACTGGCGGAGTTGGCGAAGTTCGTCGAGGACGGCGGCACGCTGATCACCGACGGTTCGACCACCACCATCCTGCCTGACTATGGCCTGCTGCCGGGCGTCACCGTGGAGCATCCGGCGCAGCTGTTTGTGCGCGGCTCCATCCTGCGCGGGCGCTTTAGCGACATGAAGAGCCCCATCGCCTACGGCTTCGACGGCAAGGACCTGCCGGTGTACTTCAACCAGGACCCGGTGCTGAACGCGGGCGGCGGTGGAGTTCCGGCGGAGTTTGCCGGATTCTTCGGCGGCGGCGGTTCGATCAACGCCGGCCTGGGGCAGAACGTCACCCCGAATGCCATGCCGGAAAAGCTGTCGTCGTGGGATGACGGAGAGGAGCCCGCGCCCAAGCAGGAAGGCAACCAGCGTCCGGAGCAGGCCCAAGTCGCGCAATTCCGGCAACTGGCGCGACAGTTCGGGCTGAACCTGCCGCAGGCCCGGCCGCGGGTGGTGATGCAGTTCCCGGCCAAGGCGGAAGACATGCTGCTGTCGGGCACCATGGCCAATGGTCAGTTCCTGGCCAACAAGGCCGCCATCGTGGATGCCCCCCTGGGCAAGGGACACGTGGTGATGTTCGCCATCCGCCCCTTCTGGCGCTGGCAGACCCAGGGCACCTACTCGCTGGGCTTCAACACCATCATGAACTGGGACCACCTGGACGCCGGCAAGCCGGCGCCGAAGAAAGAAGAAGGGGAGTAGGAAGTTTCAAGTTTCTAGCGGCCGGAGATTCGTTCAGGATCTCCGGCGTTTTGCTTGCGCGATTACATCTTCGTGTCATGCCGAGCGAGGCGCTTTAGCGCCGAGTCGAGGGACCTTGTGGTTCGTCGACATCGCGACGCGGGTGCAGGAAACCACAAGGTCCCTCGACTCGCGCTCCCTCCTCCTCGCTGGCGCGAGGAACCGGTCGCGCTCGCTCGGAATGACACCTGGGAATTGGAGGAAAGCTAG
>DASUBK010000255.1:0-3602 GCA_035763305.1 Terriglobales bacterium
GTCGCCGAGGCGGAGACCCAACTGGCCACGGTCAGCGCGCGGGTTGGCGGGCGCATTGATCGCTTGCTGGTGAACTTCACCGGGCAGAATGTTCGCCGCGGCGAGGCCGTGGCGCTGATCTACAGCCCCGAGCTGAGTACCGCGGCCGAGGAGTACCGCCTGGCCATCGACTCGCGCAAGCAGATGACTGCGGCCAACGCCGACGCGGTGGCAGGCGCGAACGACCTGGTGGCATCGAGCCGCAAGCGGCTGGAGTTGCTGGGCGCGACCGAGCAGCAGATTGGCGAGATCGAGCGCTCGCCGCAGGCGAAAGTGGACCTGCCCATCTTCTCGGATGCTTCCGGCGTCGTGGTGGAGCGCAAAGTCACGCAAGGCCAGTACGTCAACGCCGGCGACACGCTGTTCACGCTGGCCGACCTGGGGACGGTATGGGTGAAGGCGGATGTGTACGAAGCCGACCTGCCGCGAGTGCGCGTGGGGCAGGCCGTCGAGATCACCGCCGACGCCGTCCCCAACACCACCATGCGCGGGCGCGTGGGATTCATCGATGTGGCGATCAATCCGCAAACCCGGACCGCCAGCGTGCGGGTGCAGGTACCCAATCGCGGTCTGCGGCTGCGCCCGGGAATGTACACGCGGGCGCACTTCGTGGCGGGCGAGAACCCGGTACTGGCGGTGCCGCGTTCCGCCGTCGTGGACAACGGCACGCGCCAGCTGGTGTACGTCGCCCGCGGCAACGGCGACTACGAAGCCCGCGAGGTGAAGCTCGGCGCAGCGACGGATGAGGCCTATCCCGTCACCTCCGGGCTGCAGGAAGGCGAGCGCGTCGTGGTCAATGGCGCGTTCCTGCTGGATTCGCAAACCCGCTTGAGCGGCGGCATGAGCGGTATGTTCGGCGGCTCGCGACAGTTCGATAGCCAGCGCCCGAACTCGAACGCCTACAAGCTGCAACTCGAAGAACCCTCCGAGCCGCGCGGCGCGGCGGAAAACGCCGTCGTGGTCAGCCTGGCCGACGCCTCGGACAAGCCGGTGACCGACGCGCAGGTGAGGGTCACCTTCGTCATGCCGGCGATGCCCTCGATGAACATGCCCGAGATGCGCGCCTCGGCCGACTTGCAGTGGGACGGCAAGGCGTACGTGGGCAAAATCACACCACCGATGGCGGGCCCCTACAGCGTAACCGTGGAGGCGAGCCGCGGAGGACAGACTTTGGCGGAGTCGCACGCGCGGGTGAGCGCGAAGTGAGGTTGCGATGATCGACAAACTGATCGAACTGTCGCTCAAGAACCGGCTGCTGATTGTGCTGCTGTACCTCGGCCTGGCCGGCTGGGGCTACTGGGCGCTGCTGCGGACGCCGGTGGACGCCATCCCCGACCTCAGCGAGAACCAGGTCATCGTCTTCACCGACTGGAACGGCCGCAGCCCGCAGGAGGTCGAAGACCAGATCACCTACCCGCTGACGGTGAACCTGCAGGGACTGGCGGGCGTGAAGGATGTGCGTTCGTCGTCGGCGTTCGGCTTCTCGATGATCAATCTCATCTTCGACGAGAAGACCGACCTCTACTTCGCGCGCACCCGCGTGCTGGAGCGGCTGAACCTCGCCTCGAGCTTTCTGCCCGCGGGCGTGACGCCCGTGCTCGGGCCCGACGCCACCGGTGTGGGGCAAGTGTTCTGGTACACGGTCGAAGGGCCGTATGACCCCGGCACCCTGCACTCGCTGCAGGACTGGTTCATCCGCTACCAGTTGAACGCGGTTCCCGGCGTGGCGGAGGTGGCGTCGATCGGCGGCTACGTGCGCCAGTACCAGATTGACCTCGATCCGCTGAAGCTGCGCGCCTATGACATACCGCTCAGCAAGGTCTTCGAGGCGGTGCAGCGCAGCAACAACAACGTCGGCGCCAAGGTAGTGGAATCAGGCGACAGCGAGCTGGCGGTGCGCGGCGTGGGGCTGGTGAACGGAGTCAGCGACCTGGAGAACATCGTGGTCGCAAACCACGCCGGTGTGCCGGTGTACGTGCGCAATCTCGGCGCGGTGCAGCTGGGACCGCAGTTCCGGCGCGGCGCGCTCGACAAGGACGGCAGGGAAGTAGTCGGCGGCGTGGTGGTGATCCGCTACGGCGCGAACGCGCGCGACGTGATCGCGGGCGTCAAAGCGAAGATCGCGGCGCTGGAGCCGGGGCTGCCCGGCGGGGTGAAGATCGTTCCCTTCTACGACCGCAGCACTCTGATCGACCACGCCATCGCCACGCTGCGCTCGGCGCTGCTGGAGGAAATTCTGCTTGTCACCCTGGCGCACATTCTCTTCCTATGGCACTTCCGCAGCATCCTCATCGTCACCCTGCCGCTGCCGCTCGCGGTATTGATTTCGTTTCTCTTCATGCACGGCTTCGGCGTGACCTCGAACATCATGTCGCTGGGCGGCATCGCCATCGCCATCGGTGTGCTGGTGGACGCCGGCATCGTGATGACCGAGAACGTCATTCGCCACGCCGAGCGATACAGCGAGTTGGATGGCGACTACGTGCCGCATATCGGCGAGATCACGCGCATGGCGGCCAGGCAGGTGGGCCGGCCGATCTGCTTTGCCATGGCTATCATCGTGCTGGCGTTCGTGCCGGTGTTCGCGCTCACCGGCATGGAGGGCAAGCTCTTCCACCCGCTGGCGTTCACCAAGACCTTCGCCATGGTGGGCTCGACTTTCCTGGCGGTCACGCTGGTGCCGGTGCTGTGCTCGCTGCTGATTCGCGGCAAGCTGCACCGCGAAGACCGCAATCCGGTGATGCGCGCCGGGCAGCGCGTCTACAAGCCTGTGCTGCGCTGGGCCTTGTCGCATCGCATCCTCACCCTCGGTTTCGCGGCGGCTCTGTTCGCGGGAGCGCTGGTAACCGCCCACACCATCGGCTCGGAGTTCATGCCGCCGCTGGATGAAGAGACGGCGATGTTCATGCCGATTACCGATCCGGCGATCTCGCTGACCAAGGCGACGGAAATCCTGCGCGAGCAGGACCGGATCATCGCCGCCGATCCGCAGGTGGACAGCGTGGTCGGCAAGGTAGGCCGCGCCGAAAGCGCCACCGATCCCGCGCCGGTGAACATGGCGGAGACGATCATCAATTTCAAGCCGCGGGATGCGTGGCCCAAGGGGCTCACCAAGGAAGAGATCCTGCAGCGGCTGGACGCCAGGCTGCGCCTGCCGGGCGTGACCAACATCTGGACGCAGCCGATCCGCAACCGCATCGACATGCTTTCCACCGGCATTCGCACCCAGGTGGGCGTGAAGGTGTTCGGCTCCGACCTGGCGACCATCGAGAAGCTGTCGCAACAGGTGCAGCAGGCGCTGACCGCGGTTCCGGGCGCCGTGGATCTGTACGCGGAACGCATCACCGGCGCGCCGTACCTGGAAATCGAGGTGGATCGCCAGGCGGCCGCGCGCTACGGCGTCAACGTCGCCGACGCCGAGGACGTCATCGAGACCGCCATCGGAGGCAAAGTGGTGAGCACGGCCATCGAGGGCCGGCAGCGTTTGCCGATCCAGGTGCGCTACGCGCGCGAGTTCCGCCAGGACCCGGAGAAGCTCGGCCAGGTGCTGGTCACGTCGTCGA
>DASUBK010000256.1:0-3855 GCA_035763305.1 Terriglobales bacterium
GTCCATCACCGACGGGCTTACCGGCATCAAGACGCGGCGCTACTTTCTGGAAGCGCTCAGCTCGGAGTGGAAGCGCGGCTCGCGCTCCGGGCGGCCGTTCTCGGTGGTGCTCATCGACCTCGACAAGTTCAAGGAAGTCAACGACACCATGGGCCACCTGGAAGGCGACCTGGTGCTGGCGCGCGTCGGCCGCCTGCTGGAGCAGAAGTGCCGCCAGTCAAACGTGGTGGCGCGCTACGGCGGCGACGAATTCGTCATTCTCATGCCGGAAACCGGGGTCGAGCAGGCGCAGATTCTCTCCGAGCGCCTCCGCCTCTGGCTGGCCACCGATCCCATGCTCAACGAGCGCCACATCACCGGCAGCTTCGGCGTCGCCAGTTTTCCAATCCACGGCTCGACGGTGGAGGAGATTGTGCGCGTGGCCGACGCCGGCATGTACGTCTCCAAGCACGCCGGCGGCAACCGCGTTTCGACCGCGGAGGAGTTCGTAGCCTCGCCCACGGCGATCGCGCAGCGGCAGGTGCTCACCGCCTTTATCGAAGGATTTCTGCAGCGCGAGGACAATGACGAGAAGTCGGTAGACGAGCTGATCAATACGCTGCGCAAGCTATGCGGCTCCATGGAAGGCCGCGAGCCGATGATGGAGGCGGTGCGCGCCCTCAGCCGGGCCTGCGAGGCGCGCGAAATCCACAACGCCGGCCATGCCGAGACTTGCGGCCGCTACGTCGAGGTGCTGGCGCGCGAGTTGGGGTTGCAGCGCGACGAGTTCAACGACATCGCCTATGCCTGCCGCATTCACGACGTGGGCAAAATCATCGTGCCCGAGCGCATCCTCTGCCTGCCGGGGCCGCTGACGCGCGAGGAATTCGCGGTGGTCAAGGAACACTCGCGAGTGGGGGCGGAGATCGCCTCCTGCATTCCCGACTCGGAGTTGATCCAGAAGATCGTCCGCCACCATCACGAGCGCTTCGACGGCAACGGTTATCCCGACGGCCTGGGAGGCGACAAGATTCCCCTCGGCGCGCGCATGCTGGCCATCGCCGACGCCTTCGTGTCCATGCAGGTGGACCGCCCCTACGCGCCGGCGATGAGCATCGCCGAATCGGTGGCGCAGCTGGAGGAAAACGCCGGCACCCAGTTCGACGGCATGCTGGTGCGCCTCTTCGTGCGCCAGCTCAAGGCGGAGAAGGCAGCGAAATCCGGAAAGTAACGCCTTGTCCTCTCATCCTGTCGCTTCGCCCCAAAAACGGCGCAGACCCTTCGGCGGGCTTACGCCTTCCTGAGGGCGACCAGTAAAATGGTGCGCGATGACTCCCAGTTCCCGCACCCAAGTTCGCCGCCTGCCCAAGCGCGGCGCCTACGATGCCGCCACCATCCACGCCATCCTTGACGCCGGCTACATCGCCCATGTCGGCTTCCAGGTGGACGGGCAGCCGTTCGTCATCCCCACTCTCTACGGCCGCGACGGCGACCGCCTGTACCTGCACGGTTCCGCCGCCAGCCGCATGCTGCATGAGCTGGAGACCTCGGTGCCGGTGTGCGTGACGGTCACGCTGGTGGATGCGCTGGTGCTGGCCCGCTCCGCGTTTCACCACTCCATCAACTACCGCTCGGTGGTGGCCTTCGGCAAAGCGCGGCGCATCGACGATCCGGAGGAGAAGACGCACGCCCTGCGCGTCCTCTCCGAGCAGGTCATCGCCGGGCGCTGGGAGCACGTGCGCGGCCCCAACCCGCAAGAGTTGAAAGCGACCTCGGTGCTGGAGTTCACCATCGAGGAAGCCTCGGCGAAGAGCCGCACCGGCCCGCCGGTCGACGACGAAGAGGACTACGCTCTGCCGGTCTGGGCGGGCCTTCTGCCGCTCAAGACCGAGCCGCAGCCGCCCGTCGCGGACCCGCGGTTGCCCGGCGACGTCGCCGTCCCCGAGCATGTATCTGCTTATCGCCGCTCGGAGTGATCTACATCCACGATTTGATGACGAGCGAAGTATAGGCGCTTGCGCTCGGCGAACATCTCGCCCGTGGAACCCGCTGCCCCATTAAGCCATCGGATGACCCGCCGCGAGGCTATCGCCATGTTGTCGGGCGGGTCCGTGCTGCTGGCCGGGCGCAATGCATCCTCCCGGGCGCCGAGGACTTCAACCATGATTACCTGCTTCATCCGCTACCAGATCGATCCCTTCCAGCGCGAGGAATTCCGGCACTATGCCGAGGCCTGGGGGCGCATCATTCCCCGCTGCGGCGGCCATCTCGTAGGGTACTTCCTGCCCTCGGAAGGCACTAACGACGTGGCCTGGGGGCTGATCGGTTTCGACAGCCTGGCCGCCTACGAGGCCTATCGCGCCCGCCTGCGCAGCGACAAGGAATCGCGCGACAATTTCGCCTTCGCGCAGGGCAAGCGTTTCATCCTGCACGAGGAGCGCACCTTCGTCGAACTGGTGCCCGGAACCTTCGACTTGCCTTCGGCGATGCGGGGATAGCGGCCGGCGTGCCTGGAAAATGCGCAAACTCCAGTAGAATAGGGCCATGCAGAAGTTCTGGGACACTCCCCTGGAGGACCGCGCCCTGCCCCATCAGGCGGTGGTGCCGGAGTGTTTCCACATCGGCCACGTGAAGCTGGCGCCGGCCACGGTGCTGGCCCCGATGGCGGGCGTCACCGATACCGTCTTCCGCCGCTTCATCCGCAATCTCGGCGGCTGCGGGCTGATCATGACCGAGTTCACCTCCGCCGACGGCGTGCTGCGCGACAAGCGCGCCCGCGGGCGCTACCTGCATTTCTACGAGGACGAGCACCCCATCTCCGCGCAACTGTTCGGCAGCAATCCCGCGGTGCTAGCCGACGCTGCCCGGATGGTGGAGGACCTCGGCTTCGACCTGGTGGACCTGAATCTCGGCTGCCCGGCGAAGAAGGTCGTCAAGTGCAATGGCGGCTCCGGCCTGCTGCGCGATCTGCCGCAGATTCGCACCATCTTCGAAGCGGTGCGGACGGCGGTGAAGATTCCCTTCACGGTCAAGTTCCGCGCCGGGTGGAACGACAAGGAGCTGGTTTATCTCGACCTAGCCAAGCTGGCCGAGGACTGCGGCCTGAACGCGCTGGCCATGCACGCCCGCACCCGCGAGCAGGGCTACGGCGGGCAGGCGCAGTGGGAGTGGATCGCGCACATCAAGCAGGCAGTCAAGATTCCGGTCATCGGCAACGGCGACATCCGCGTGCCCCAGGACGCGGCGGCCATGGTGGCGCAGACCGGGTGCGACGCGGTGATGATCGGGCGCGCGGCGGCGTCGAACCCGTGGATCTTCCGCCAAATCGCGCAGTACACCGCCACCGGCCGCTACGACGAGCCCACCGAATCCGATCGCTACGACATGATCCGCACCTACTTCCGCATGCTGGTCGAGGAGGGCATGCCGGGCGCGGCGGGGAAGATGAAGCAGTTCGCCTCCTGGTTTACTCACGGCGTGCGCAACGGCAGCGTGCTGCGCAAGGCGGTCTACGAATCGCGCACCGAAGGCGAAATCCTGGAGCGCGTGGACCAGTTCTTCGCGGCGGCGCTGCAGGGAACGGCCGTGGCGTAGATCGGCTCGCCTTCGAACGCCTTTCCCACATCTGCGACGGTATTTCAGTACATCAGTATTTCAGTACCTGGCTGCCGGCATCTGCCTGAGCGGCAACATGCCTCGCGCAGCGAGATACTGACGTACTGAAATACTGACTTACCCTGTGAAGGATCAAGACAAACCCGTCGTACTCGTAGACGTCGACGGCACCCTCGCCGACGTGCGCCATCGCCTGCACCACATCAAGGGCCCCGGGAAGAAAAACTGGAAGGCGTTCTTCGAGCTGATGGACCGCGACAC
>DASUBK010000257.1:0-4651 GCA_035763305.1 Terriglobales bacterium
AACGAAAGCTCTTGACTCGGTAAGTAATTGGGAAAAGAACCGCCACACGTACACGGCGCAACAGCGATTCCCAGACTTGTGCCGCCGCGGATGCAGTCAACCGCCTACCCCACAGGAATGTTTGGAGAGCAAAGCCAGCAAGCGACCGTGGGCCATTCAATCTCACTACGACCATCCTGGGTGGTACATCGTCTGGCGTTATTTAGTGGACCCGACTGAGTCATTGTCGAAGAACCGCCCCGTAGTCATCTGGAGAGTAGATGTGGTGTTCTTAGAAAAATCCGATTGGAGATATGAAGGGAGCACCGCCGGCACTGAAGGTGGCGGGCGGACCCATACTTTCGGTGTGAGGCGGCCTCGCCAAAAGCTCCAAGGGAAGGCTGTATTTAGGCGTCCTGATATCGGAATCAAGGATAATAAGCCAATCGTCATCAACGGATAACAGGGTTAACAGCGGCGACGGCAATTACAAAATCCGGTCCAGCCGCTCGTGCACCCTCTCCACCACCGCGATCTCTGCCAGCCGCCGCCAGTAGCGATGCACGTCGGGATCCTCCTGCGCCTGCGCCCGCGCCTCCGCCGAAGTCCAATGCCGCACGTTCACCAGTTGCCCGGGATCGCCGGCGTTGCGGTACAGCCAGTCCCGGCTGTAGTTCTTCCCCTTCAGCACTTCGTAGAACTCACGCAGCAGGTCCACCACCTCCTGCATGTGCCCTTCGTGCGGGCGAACCAGCGCGACCGAAACGATTTCGTTGTCAGATTCGTGCTCCGGCATAGGAACCCCGGATATTGGGCGATTTGGTGATTGAGTGATGGGACCGGAACCCCAACCCATTCCGCTGCCATCACTGACTCACCAATCACAAAATCACCCAATCACCATATCACCCAATTACTTCTTCCTCCGCTCCGCCTTCTCGTGTCCCTCGCCCACCACATGCAGGCGCAGCAGATTCGTCGACCCTGAGGTTGTGCGCGTGCCCGCCACCACCCCAAGGACGTTGCCCGGCGCCACGATGCGCCGCGCCATCAGCTCGCGCTCCGCGTTCCTCACCATCTCCGTCGAACTCTTCGCCGCGGGGCACGCGATCGGCGTCACGCCCCACATCAGGTTCAGCCGGTTGCACACGTCCTGGCGGTGCGCGAAGGCGAATACCTGCGCCTGCGGCCGGTACTTCGAGATCAACCGCGCCGTGTTGCCGGTCTCGGTGTACACCGCGATGGCGCGCATGTCGAGGTCCTCGGCTGCATGCGCCACCGACTCGCAAATCGTCTCCGCGATCGACAGCCGGCGGTGCTCGCGCCGCCGCAGGTATCCGGGCACCTCGCGCGTGTGCGACTCCGCCTCGCACACGATCCGCGCCATCATGGTCACCGCCTCGCGCGGGTAGCGGCCGCTGGCGGTTTCCGCCGACAGCATCACCGCGTCGCTGCCGTCGAAGATCGCGTTGGCCACATCGCTCGCTTCCGCCCGCGTCGGCCGCGGGTTTTCGATCATCGACTCCAGCATCTGCGTGGCCGTGATCACCGGCTTGCGCCACTCCGACGCCCGCCGAATGATGTGCTTCTGGATGACCGGCACCTGCTCCGGCGGAAGCTCCACCCCCAGGTCGCCGCGCGCCACCATCACCCCGTCCGCCACTTCCAGGATCTCTTCCAGGTGCTCGATCGCCTGCGGCTTCTCCAGCTTGGCGATCACGGGCACGTCGTCGCGCCGCATGCCGATCAGCCGCTTGGCCTCCAGCACATCCGCGGCCGTGCGCACGAACGACAGCGCGATCATGTCCACTCCGTGCTTCACCCCGAATTCGAGGTCCTTGCGGTCCTTCTCGGTGAGCGACGGCACCGTCAGCGCCGTTCCCGGCAGGTTGATGCCCTTGTGCTCGCCCAGCAGCCCGCCGTTCACCACCTCGCACTCCACGTCGTCGCCGTGCACCGCCAGCGTCACCAGTTCGATCAGGCCGTCGGACAGCAGGATGCGCATGCCCGGCTGCACTTCCTGCGCCAGCGTCTTGAAGCTGGTCGAAATCAGCGTGGCCGTGCCCGGGACGTCGCGCGACGTGATGGTCGCCCGCGAGCCCGCCTTGAGCATCACCGGCCGCCGCTCCTTGAGCCTCCCGGTGCGGATCTTCGGCCCCTGCAGGTCCTGCAGGATGCACAGGGTGCGCTCCTCCTTCGCCGCCGCCCGCCGCAGCCGCTCGATCACCCGCGCGTGCTCCTCGTGCGTGCCGTGGGAGAAATTGAGGCGCGCGACATCCATGCCGGAGCGCATCAGGTCGCGCACCATTCCTTCGGTGCTGCTCGCCGGCCCGATGGTGCACACGATCTTGGCCCGCCGCGCCGGCGACGCTCCGGTCGCGCAGGCCCCGGCGTTGTGGTGGGCCCAGTTCGATTCTCCGGGAGCGGGCGGGGACTGGCGGGCGTCAGGCATGGGCGTCGGCAAGAGTATCAGATGAAGGGATTGGGATGCAGGAAGCTATCTCGCCTGCAGTCGTGCCGCCGGCGCCGCCGTCTTCGGCATCTCCGTCACTACCCGCGGATACAGCTGCGCGTTAAACTCCGCCCCGATCATCACAATAATGGAAACAATGTACATCCAAACCAGGAGGACGATGGCGGTGGCGAGGGAGCCGTAGTACAGGCTGTACTCGGCGAAGTGGCGGACGTACCAGCCGAAGCCAATGGTGGCGGGGAACCATACCGCCGTCGCCAGGCCGGCGCCCGGCAGCACGCTGTGCCAGCGCTGCGTGCGCGGCACCGCGTTGTGATAGATCAGCGCCATCACCGCAACACTCGTAGCCAGCGCGATCACCCAGCGCATTCCCGTCCACGCCAGCAGCACCAGCGGGCCCAGCGATCCGGCGTTCCCGGTCAGCCGCGTCTCGATCTGATTGCCGAACGCCACCAGGATGGTGGCGAAGGTCATCGGGATCCCCGCCATGATCACCAGCCCGAAGGCCACCAGGCGTTCCTTGATGATTCCCCAGGTCTTGGGAAGCTGGTAGGCGCTGCGGAAAGCCACCATCCAGGACATCATGACGCCCGACGCCGTCCACAGCGTGACCAGCGAGGCGAAGAAGAGGATGCGCACCGGCCGCTGCTGCGCCGACTCGAAGTAACTGCGCACCGTCGAAGCCGTGCCCGGCGGCATGATGCGCGCCACCAGCAGCGAGGCGGCATGGATGTAATCGAGATCGCCGTGCGCGGTGGCGAAGATGCCCGCCGCCAGCACCAGCGCGGGGAAAAAAGTAATGATGGAGGAGTAGGCGGCGCCCTTGGCGACACCGAAGGCGTCGTGCTCGAAAGCGCGCCAGACGGCGTTCTTCACCAGTTTGAGAAAGCGCCAAAGGAGCATAGCTGTCAGCTTCCGGCCCCCAGGCCGTCGGACGCCACGACTCTTACGCGGGGCCCAGATTACCCTCGCCGACCCGCTATCGGCAACCATAACCCGCAGGCGGGGACCAGCGGCGAAACCGTTCTCGAACTTCCCCCCGCGCCGCCGCAGCGACTCGCAAAGTAAAAACATCCTACGGCAATTCAGTACATCAGTATCTCAGTGCGCGCGCGCAGAATTCCCGAGCACGCCTACTGAACTACTGACGTGCCGTCGCAGGTTCTTTCGGACTTGAACCAGAAACTTCTTCCGAGGCGCTCTCATGCAGCTCAAGCCCTTCCTGCTCGATGCCTGGCTCGACCAGTACGAACACAACATCGAATTCAACCTGGCCGCCAGCACCGGGCCGGCCTGGACGCCTAACGACATCCTCACGCTCTCCGACGAGGGTACTCGCCACCGCTTCCTCAACCACAACCTGGCATACGGCCGGCCCGCCGGCGCCGACAGCCTGCGCCAGGCGATTGCCGCAATGCAGAGCGTCCCGGTGGACGCTGTGCAAATCGTGACCGGCGCTTCCGAGGCGCTGGTGGTGCTGATGTGGCTGGCCGCCGCGCCCGGCGCCAACGTCATCCTGCCGCTTCCGGGGTTCGCGACCTTTTCCGCGCTTCCCGAATCGCTGGGCGTGGAAACCCGCTTCTATCGCGTGCGCCGCGAGAACGGCTTCCGCATCGATCTCGACGAGATCCGCCGTCTCGCCGACCGCAACACCAGGCTCATCCTGGTGAACACCCCGCACAATCCCACCGGCGCCACCCTCTCCGACGACGAGATGGAATCCCTGCACGACTTTGCCGCGCAGCGCGGCATCCAACTGGTCTTCGACGAGGTCTACCATCCCATCTACCACGGACAGCCGACGCAATCGGCGGCGCGCCTGCCGCACGCCACCGTGATCTCCGACCTGTCGAAGGCCTTCTCTATTCCCGGAGTGCGCACCGGCTGGATCATCGAGCACGACCCGCGCCGGCGCCAGCAATACTGGAACGCGCGCGCCTACTTCTCCATCAGCAACACCACCACCGGGGAGATGCTCTCGGAAATCGCCATCCGCAAGCGCGACGTGGTTCTCGGCAAGACCCAGCAAGTCGCCACCCGCAATCTCAAGCTGCTCGACCGCTTCATGGTGGAGCACCGCGATGTGCTGGGCTGGATTCCGCCCCAGGGCGGCATGACCGCCTTCCCCTGGCTGGTCAGCGGCGAAAACGCGCGCCCCTTCTGCCAGGCCGCCGCCGAACGCGGCATCCTGCTGGCGCC
>DASUBK010000258.1:0-3373 GCA_035763305.1 Terriglobales bacterium
TGTCGCTGCTGCACATGCCCTTTGCCCTGCTGCTGGCGGCGCTGCAGGGTCTGCTGGAATTCGTCTTCGTCTTCGGTCCGCTGGTGATCGCGGGTAACACGCACTTCTTCTCCGCCGGCGCCGACCTGCACGAGATCGCCGCCCTAGACGGCCCCTCCGCGTACGAGTTTTCGCTAATGGGGCAGCGGCTGATGAACGCGGTGGCGGCGCATCCTGCGCCGGTCTGCGCCGCCGTCGAGGGCTACTGCATGGGCGGCGGCTTGGACCTGGCGCTGGCCTGCCGCTATCGCGTGGCCTCGCCGCACGCCATCTTCGGCCATCGCGGCGCCGCCCTGGGCCTCATCACCGGCTGGGGCGGGACGCAGCGCCTGCCGCGGTTGATCGGCAAAGCTCGCGCACTGCAGATGTTCCTCGCCGCCGAAAAACTGCATGCCGGCGAAGGTCTGCGCATCGGGCTGGTGGATGCGGTCGCGGAAGGCGCGGTGCAGGAAGCGATGCGGAAGATTTCAGATTGAAGATTGACGCTGCATCGGCAGCGAAGCGAAGGATCTATGTTTGTCACATTGTGCGATGAGGATTCGTTTTGAGTCTGTAGTGAAGCAAATGACGTTGCATCTGAGTTCCGCGAGTTTCATTACAGGTCGAGAAATACATAGATCCTTCGCTTCGCTCAGGATGACAAGATCGGGGAGTTCAATCTGAAATTCCTCACGCGGCTTCCTCGAACAGCTCGGCGACGTCCTTGCCCGGCGTGCCGTTGGCGGTCCAGACCTCCCACACGATCTGCGCCGCGGCTGCGAGCGGCACCGCCAGGAACATCCCGATCACGTTGCCAATGCTCCAGCCGATCATCAGCACCACTACCACACCCAGCGGATGCATTTCCAGGCGCTTGCCGAACAGCAGCGGGGTGTTGACGTAGTCCTGCACGATGCGCCACGCCACCAGGAAGCCGAAGACCGCGGGCAGGTTGTGGCCGCTGAAGAGCGCCGCGCCCAGGATCACGACACCGGCAGCCAGCGGACCGAAGACGAAGACGAATTCCAGCAGACCCTGCAGCGCCGCCAGCAGCAGGGCAAAGGGCATGTGCAGCAGCGACAGCACGCCGGCAAAGACGCCGAAGGCGATCAACGACAACAGTACCTGCGCCCAGATGTAGCGCGCCATCGCCTTATCGATTTCCACCAGCATGCGATGCATGCGGCGGCGGTTCTGGGGCGCATCCGGTTCGCAGCTGAGGGAGGCGATCCAGCGATCCTTGTCCTTCAACACAAAAATTCCCAGCACCAGCACCACCACCGCCCAGAAGGCGAACACCGCCACGTAGGCGGCGTACTTCATCGCCTGGCGCGCCCACTGCTCGATGCGCCCCTGGTTTGTCGCCGCCCAGCGCACCAGCGCCTGCTGGATTTTCTCTTCTCTGGATCCGCCCTTCGCGGCCATTTGCGGCGGCACTTGTCCGGCACGAATCTGCTGCCAGTACTGCGGCGCTTCGTGGGCAATGCGCTGCGATTCCCGCGACACGCGCTCTCCGAGGAGGAAGAAGGCGCCTGCCAGCACCGCCGCGAACACCAGGTACGCCACGGCGACGGCACCCATGCGCGACTTCCACAGGTGACGTTCGACCAGCTTGATCAGCGGTTCCAGCAGGTAGGCGAAGAGGAAGGCAAAGATGATGGCGACCACCGCCTGCCAGGCGAAGTACACCAGCGCCAGGGCCACTCCATACAAAGTGGCAGTCACGAATACACGCAGGGCTCGGCGGTCGACGAGGCGCACGTCTATGGGATGGTTGCGGCCGTCCCTGTGTTGCTGGAAGGCGCCGGTCTATCGGTCTGTCGGTCTTTCGGTCGCCGACTGACCGAAAGACCGACAGACCAGCTACCCGCTATTCGAGGACGAAGATGTTCTTCCGGGCGCAGATCTCCTTCAGGATCTTCGGCCACACACTGACCGTCACCTCGCCGAGGTGGGCCTTGCGCAGCAGGTACATCTGGGTGCGGGACTGCCCGATGCCGCCGCCGATGGACAACGGAATCTCACCGTTGACGATGGCCTTGTGGTAGGGGAACTTGAGGAAATCCGTCTGCCCGGCCATCTGCAACTGCTTCTTCAGGGTCTCCGGGTTGACGCGGATGCCCATGCTGGTCAGCTCATGCCGGCGGCGGGTGACCGGGTTCCACACCAGGATGTCGCCGTTCAGCCCGTGGGTCGGCTTGCCGGTCTCGTGGCTGGTGTCGGTGATCCAGTCGTCATAATCGGCGGCGCGGTTCTCGTGCGGCATGCCGTCGTTCAACGGCCAGCCGATGCCGATGATGAAGATCGCCGGGTACTTCTGCAGCACCTCGGTCTCGCGCTGCTTGCGCGGCAGGTCGGGATACATCTCCAGGATCTCTTCCGCGTGCAGGAAGGTCAGCTTCTCCGGCAGGTTGGGAAAGCGGGGGTCGCGCAGTTGCGGGAACATCTCCTGGGCAAAGCGCTCCGCTCCGACGATCACCTTCCAGATGCGGCTCACGACGTCCTTGAGGAACGCGAGATTGCGCTGCTCGGCGTTGATGGCCAGCTCCCAGTCCCACTGGTCGACGTAGCAGCTGTGGTCGTGATCGAGGAAATAGTCCTTGCGCACGGCGCGCATGTCGGTGCACAGGCCCTCGCCGGGCTTCATGGCGAACTGGCGCAGCCCCATGCGTTTCCACTTGGTGGCGGCCTGCACCACCTGGGCGTCGACCGGGTGAGAATCGCGATCGTTGGAGATGTGGAACTGGATCGGGGTGCGCGAGCCGTCGCGGTCGAGCAGGTCGTTGACGCCGCTCTCGGTGTCCACGATCAGCGGCACTGCGACCATCATGAGGTTGAGTTCCTTGCAGAGGTTCTCCTCGATGTAGTTCTTCACTCCGAAGATCGCCTGCTGGGTTTGCCTGGGTGTCAGCAGCGAGTGGTAGTCGCCGGGCAGGATGCGTTCCAACTCGGTGTAGTTTCCGATGCCGGGTCCGGCCAGGTCGGCGCGCTTGCGCTCCGCCAAGGTTGCCATGGTTGCTTTCCTCCGTCGCGAAATGCGTAACCGGACATTTCGCCACGGGGCGTGGCGGTAGTGGTGTGCGATTCGTCACTGGAAGAGGTGCAACAGTTTCAAAATGGGATTCAGCGTGGGTTTGGTATCCACTCTCAATCAACCGGTGTAGATTTGTTGGTTTCATTTCCAATGCAACACATTAGCGCTTGGCTTCAAAACCCGATAATCATCCAAGCGATTGCGGCGGTGGTCCAAACTGCGACTGCAATCGTCATCGTAGTTCTCACCGCGAAGCTCGTATCATCGACACGGCATTACGCCGACCTGACTCGCCAGTCTCTCGAGATTTCAAGGAAACAG
>DASUBK010000259.1:0-5295 GCA_035763305.1 Terriglobales bacterium
ACTCGTACACCAGCAATCGCGTGCATATCGTTTTCAGCACGAAGGATCGCCGCGAGCAGATCACGTCCGATTCGAAGCTCAGGGAATACATTGAAGACATTGCCAACAACCTTCACGTCCCTCTCTTCGAGGTCGGCGGCACAGGGAATCACGTTCACATTTTGATGGAAGTGCCGGCGTTCATGACACTCGCGAAGGTGGTGCAGACCATCAAGGCGAACACCTCACGATTCTTGAAGGAGTCGGTGCCGGATTTTGCCTGGCAAGAGGGCTATGGCGCGTTCAGCGTGAGCGCGTCTGGCATAGAAAGCGTGCGCGAATACATCAAGAGCCAACCCGAACACCACACCAAGCACACCTTCGAGGACGAGTTCCGCTCGCTCCTGGTTCGGCATGGCATTCACTTCGACGAAAAGTACGTATTCGGGTGAGTGCCGTCCCTCCGGACTCGGAATCTTCTGATGGACTCACCGAACCCAGGACTCACGTCCTGGGCTACTCCGTCGCGCTGCGCGCGACGGTGACGTGCCTCCGGCACTCGCAGTCGTCGGCCATTTGGAACCTCTGCTGGTCTGTGGCACATCCCTGCGCACCGAACTGGCGCATTCCGCTACAGCCGCCGCGCGCGCATCTCTTCGCGCATTTCGTCCAGGGCGGCGGCGTCGAGGTAGCGGCGGATGGCGGGAAAGACGGTTTCTTCTTCCAGGGCCAAGTGCTCGTTCCACAGGCGGCGCAGGCGAGCGCACTTGGCGGTCATGTCGGCGGCCACGGAGGGCAGTTGGTCGGGAGTCGATTTCAGGCGCTCCCACAGGGGCACCAGCTCGGCAATCAGATCGTCAATCGGCCCGTGCTGCTCGACCATGGCTTCCACCGCTTCGGCGGGGGCGCCGGCGTCGGTCATGGCCTGACGAAGCCGGGGATAGACGGTCTCGTTTTCGTCCGCTTCATGCAGCGGTAGGGCGACGGTGTAGTAGCGGTGGACGGCCTCGGCGGCGTTGGCGACCTCGGCGGGGGCGGCGTTCTGGCCGACCTCGGCGATGCGCTCGGCGATGGCGGTGAAATTCCGGATGCGGCTGTGGCAGGCGAGCAGCATGTCCACGGCGTCCTGCTCGGTAGTCGGCTGGGAGGGGGTGACGGCGATGTCCCGGATCATGACTCTATTATCTCGCGCCTGCCCCCGGGTTTCGATTCTCAAGTTCCGGATGGCTTCGGCCCCCAGCTTGGGTTCCTGGCCTTGGGGCAGAGGCCAGAGAAATTCCTTCCGGTGTGCAGGAAATTGCATTGGGGGCTGCGCTGGCGTGCGGAAAACTTTCTAAGTAGCTGAAATCATTAGCGCCTTTCCGCAGCGGATGAGGATAGCGATGGATGCCGAATTGCTCACAGCTAAGTACGGCCCTGCCTAATTGTGTGTCTGTGAGATGGCAATGAGAAAGACAGCAATCGCCCTTTGTTTTGTTTTCGCACTGCTGACTGGGCTGCGAGCCCACGCCAGCCCACTGGATCCGACCATCGGCATCGCCGACCCGTCGTGCAGCAGCTGGAATCCCGCCTGGGGTCCGTTGCTCACCGTGACCGACGGCAATGCCTTCACCTTCTCGCCCAATAACGGGGGCGGGTTCTTCGGCTTCTGCAACCAGACGTCGGCCCAGTGGACGCAGCTGGACATCATGCTGCCGGCGACGGGCCCGGACTTCAATTACACCACCGCCGATATTACCTGCACCGGCGGCATTTACACTTTCTGCGACAAGACCCTGTTGGAGAACGGGTACATCGACCTGTTCCTGCACGATCCCAACAACCAGACGAGCGCAAGCGATCCCGGTGGGGTTCACATCGGGCACTTCCTCACCATCAACCTCAACGACGACCAGTGCGATCCAACCAACCCGGACACGAAGAGTTGCACGCCACTGGGCAGTTGGGCCAACGACGTGCTGTTCACCGGTCTGGGCAATGGCGGCCCGGGAAGCGCGATCAACGCGCCGGTGCAGAGCGTGCCGGAGCCGGCGGCCATCCTGCTGGTTGGCAGCGGCCTGGCCGGGCTGTGGGAGCTGCGGCGCAGAAAGAACAAGAAGTAGCAATCCGGGGTTGAAGAAAAAGGCCGCCTGCGGGCGGCCTTTCTTTTTGCAACTTCAGAGGCGGGGCGCTACTTGCCGCCGAACTGCGCCAGCATGCTCTGGAACTCAGGATTGGAGCGCAGGCCGTTGAGTTCGGGATCGTTCATGGCCTCGCGCGCCGGATAGCCTTTTTCCAACGCAGTGCGCAGGGCGGCGATCGCCGCGGGAGTCTTGCCGGACAGCCCCAGGACCATGCCCTCGAAGTACATGAAGCTGACCTCGTTGGGGGCGATGGCGCGGGCGCGGCGGATGTACTGCAAGCCCTGGTCGGTCTTGCCGCTCTTGGCGTAATACTGCGCCATCTGCGCCATGATGTTGGCGTCGCGCGGGTTGACCTGCAATTCCCTAGCAGCGAGGGTGAGGGCCTTGGAATAAGCGTCCAAGGCCTTCTGCTTTTCCCCGGCCCAGCGGTAGGCGTCGGCCAGATTGCCCATCGCCAGTTGCTGGCCGGGATTGACCGCGACCGCCTTCTCGAACATCTGCGCCGCTTCCGGGTAGCGCTTCAGGAAGAAGTAGGTGGTCCCCAGGTCGGTGTAGGCGAGGTACGAAGGATCCACCTCGATGGCCTTCTGGTAGGCGGCGATGGCCTCGTCCCACTTGCCCTCGCGGTAAAAGACATTGCCGACGTTGATGTATCCGTTGCCCGCCTTGGGGGCCAGTTCGGTGACTTTGCGGTAGGCCACCAGCGCTTCCTCGTTGCGGCCGAAGCGCAGCAGCGCGCCGCCGAGGGCGTTGTAGTTCAGCCAGTAGTAAGGATTGACGGCAACCGCCTTCTGGTAGGCGTCAATGGCTTCCTGCTTGCGGCCGGAGGCGCGGTAAGCGTCGCCCAGGCGGCGGTAGCCTTCGTCGGAGTTGGGCGCCAGCTGCAGGGCGCGAGTGAGTTCGGCGATGGCCTCGGCCGACTTGCCCGTCGCGGTGTAGATGCTGCCCAGCGCGAAGTGGACCTCGGGAAGAGTGTCGCCGAGCGCCTGCGCCTGCTGGGCGGCGCCCAGGGCTTTCTGCGCCCAGGAAGCGTCCTTGGTGTTGATGTACATGCGCAGGCCGGCGTCGGCAATGCCGGTATAGGCGAGGGCGAACGCGGGATCGCGCTGCACGGCCTTTTCGTAGAAGGCCACCGATTTGTTGACCGACGCCGCGTCTACCTCGCCATGCATGGCGTTGCGGCCCTTCAGGTAGAGCTCGTAGGCGTCGACGTTTTCGGTCGGATGGGCGGTGCTGCGGGCGAGTTCGTCGGTGGTGGTCTTGAGCGCCAACGCCTTCAACAGGCCGGAGTAGGCCTGGTCTTCGAGGGTCAGCAGGTCCTGGCGCACCCCGGAGAATTCCTGGTTCCACAGCTGCTTGTTGCTGGAGACGTCGTCGAGGGTGAAGACGAGGCGCACCTTGTCGCCGGCGCCCTGCAAAGTGCCCTGGACAACGAAGGTCGCACCCAGGGACTTGCCGATCGCGGCCAGCGGCTGGTCGAGCTTGATGCGGGCAACGTCGTTGGTGGAGGCGACGCTGACGTCGTGGAGCTGGTTCAGCTTGGCGGAAAGCGCGTCCTCCACGCCCTCGCCGATGTAGCCCAGTTCCTTGGGATCGCCCAAGACCTTCAACGGCAGGATGGCGACGTGCTTGATCGCCGGGGCGGAAGCCTGCGAAGTGCGATGCAGGGCACGGTTGCGCAGCGCAATCCAACTGACAAGCGCCGCTGCCAGCAGCGCCACGACCACGACGCCGGAAATGACCGCCTTACGCCACGTAGGCAAGGCAATGGAAATCTGCCGCGTCTCCGGTCCCCGGTCGAGCGGAGGCGGAATCACGACCGAAGGAGCGCGGGCGGCGTCGATGTCGTTGAGCATGGCGCGCGCGCTCTGGTAGCGGCGGGCGGGGTCGCGGTCGATGGCCTTGACGATGATCTGCACCAGCCACGGCGGCAGATCCGGATTCAGTTCGGCGGGGCTGCGCGGCGCCTCGTGCACCCGCTTGTACATCAACTGCAGCGGCGTCTCGGCGTGGAAAGGCACGTCGCCGGTGACCATCTCGTACAAAATCAGCCCCAGCGCGTAGAGGTCGGCGCGATGGTCGACGTTGTGATGGCTCTCCACCTGTTCCGGCGCCATGTAGCGCGGCGTGCCCAGGTACTGGCCGCTCATGGTCATGCCGGTATCGACTTCCAGCGACTTGGCGAGGCCGAAATCTGTGACGAAGACGTTGCGCTGGTCGTCGAGCAGGACGTTCTGCGGCTTCAGGTCGCGATGCACCACGCCTTCCGAGTGAGCAGCCTCCAGCGCGCCACACAACGGACGGATGATGTGCAGGGCTTCGTCCACGGTCAGGCGGCCGCGTTGCAGCAATCCATGCAGGTCCTGGCCATGGACGTAGGCCATGGAGATGAACTTCACGCCATTGGCTTCGCCCAGGTCGTGGATGCGCAGGATGTTCTTGTGCGAGATCTTGCTGGCGAGCAGGAGTTCCTGCTTGAAGCGGCCCATGGCCTGCGGCTCGGTCGCCAGGTCGGGACGAATCAGCTTCAGCGCCACCGGGCGATCGAGTTCCTTGTCGTAGGCCTTGTAGACCGCGCCCATGCCGCCTTGGCCGAGCAGGCGATCGATGCGATAGCGTGGGCCGAAATCCACCGTATCCAGCGCGGGGGCGACGGCCGCTCCCCATGGGCCGGCGGTGACCATGCTGTTCATGGACGAAGCGGCGGGGCGAGGCGGCACGGGCGGAAGAGTGGGATCGTCGGACGGCGGCAGTGGCGGCATGCTGATGCCGGCGAAGGTATCCGCCTCGCTCAGCGACACGAGCTTAGCGCCGCAGCGGATACAGTGGAGGGCTTCCGCTGGATTCCGCGTGCCGCACTTCGAACAGTTCATGGAGTGGCCTGACTCTCGACCAGGGGTTACAGGATTATTCTCCCAGCTATTCCCCCGTCGCAAGCAGATTCGTATCTTAATTCCCTGGCGGAATAGGCTGATGCCCGGCCGCCGCCTAGGTTTGCCGCCTTAGCGGTGCGGGGGCGTGCCCCGCTCCGGCGGAAGTGCCGCCTGCTCGCGGCAGCACTCGGCTTCGAACCGGGTCCAGGCGCGCTCGATGCGCCACTGCAGTTGCGCGCGCTCGCTGGCTTGGAGGAAGTTGCGGCAGGACTGCGACTGGGGCGCGGCGTCGGCGCGATCGGAGGCGCAGGCCGCCACTC
>DASUBK010000260.1:0-3636 GCA_035763305.1 Terriglobales bacterium
AGAACTCGGCTTACTCTCTTCCTTATCGCTGCCGCGCCGCCAGCATTCGCGGCCCATGGTGCCCCTAGCTCAATCGGTTAGAGCGCCGGTCTGTGGAACCGGAGGTTGCGGGTTCAATCCCCGTGGGGCACCCCACCAGCAAACCGCATTCCAATTCAGAGCACAGTTCTGCTGTAGCGCATCTGCATTGCTCACAATGGCACCCATCCGGTACTAACGGGTGGGTTTTCGCGCGCCCGTGATTGACGGGGCGTGTTCTGCCGTTATACTGAACCCACTTCGTTACGGCTAGCTGGCTGACCGACAAGTGCAATAGGATTTGACCACGCCGCATCGTTTCGTGCAGCAAGATAGGCACGCCTGAGACGCCCGATCGCCTGGTGAGGACCGCCATGACCACGGATCGCATCGTCATCGAGCAACCAGTCATCAACTCCGCCTTCGCCGAACCGAGCCGCCATTTCCAGTTCGGCGAGGATGGCATCACGAACGAGATTGTGCCCGGCCGCCGCCGCAGTTCCTACTTCATCCCGATCGCCCGGCCGAAGGCGAAAGGCAAGCAACTGCTCTTGCAGCACGCTGAGTGGACCGAAGATCGGTTGCAGGAGAACGCGTTCATCAACCGCGTGCGCGAGCGGGTGGCGCTCTGGCGGCGCGGCGGCTACCAGGGTGTCACCCGCACCACCGCGCGTCTGCTGGACTACTGGCAGCGGCCCGAACGCGAACGCCGCCTCTTCTTCTGCCAGCTCGAAGCGGTCGAGACGATCATCTACCTCACCGAGGCGGCCGGCAGGTTCGGTGACCAGTGGATCGAGCAGGAGCTACGCGACCAGAACGCCGGAGCCAACCCGCTCCTGTATCGGCTGGCGGCGAAAATGGCGACTGGCACCGGGAAAACAGTGGTCATGGGCATGTTAATCGCCTGGCAGGCATTGAACAAATTCGCCAACCGCCAGGACCGCCATTTCACCGACGCCTTCCTCATCGTCACGCCCGGCATCACTATTCGCGACCGCCTGCGCGTGCTCTTGCCCAGCGAACCGGAGAACTACTACCGCCAGCTCGACCTGCTGCCGCCCGAACTGCTGACCGACTTGCAGCAGGCGAAGATCATCATCACCAACTACCACGCCTTTCTGCCACGCGAGCAGACCGACGGCTCCGCGCTCACCAAGAAGATTCTGGCGCGCGGCGAGGCCAGCCCGTTCACCGAGACGCCCGATCAGATGGTGCGGCGCGTCTGTCGCGCGTTCGGCAACAAGCGGAACATCATCGTCATCAACGACGAGGCGCATCACTGCTATCGCCGCCGCCCGGACATCGTGCCGGACGAGCCGCGCCTGACCGGCGAGGAACGGGTCGAGGCGAAGAAGCGCGACGAGGAAGCGCGCGTCTGGATCAGCGGGCTGGAGGCGGTGCAGGCGAAGCTTGGCATCCGCGCCGTGTATGACCTCTCGGCCACGCCCTTCTTCCTGCGCGGTTCGGGCTACCCCGAAGGCACGCTCTTCCCGTGGGTCGTCTCCGACTTCTCGCTGATTGACGCCATCGAGTCGGGGCTGGTCAAGGTGCCGCGCGTGCCGGTGGCCGACGATGCGATGCTGGCCGACGACCCGACCTACCGCACGCTCTGGCCGCGCGTCCGCGAGCACCTGCCCAAACGGGGACGCGGCACGGCGGCGGTCGGCGGCGAGCCGCACCTGCCGGTCGAACTGGAAGGCGCGCTCCACAGCCTCTACGGCCACTACGAGCGCGCCTACCGCCAGTGGGCCGCCGACACCGGCGCGCAGGCGCGCGGCCAGACCCCGCCCGTCTTCATCGTCGTCTGCAACAACACCAACGTCTCCAAACTCGTCTTCGACTATGTATCTGGCTGGGAGAAGACGCTACCGGACGGCGCGGCGCTGGTCGTGCCCGGCAAGTTGCCAATCTTCAGCAACGAGCGGGACGGCCGCTGGGCCGCGCGGCCAAACACCATTCTGGTGGACAGCGAGCAACTTGAATCGGGCGAGGCGCTCAGCGCCGATTTCAAGCAGATCGCGGCGGCGGAGATCGCCGAGTTCCAGGCCGACTACCGCCGGCGCTACCCCGGCCGCAGCGCCGACGACATCACCGACGCCGACCTGCTGCGCGAGGTGATGAACACGGTCGGCAAGCCCGGCAAGCTGGGCGAGCAGGTGAAGTGCGTCGTCTCGGTCTCGATGCTGACGGAGGGCTGGGACGCCAACACTGTTACCCACATCCTCGGTGTGCGCGCGTTCGGCACCCAACTGCTGTGCGAGCAGGTGGTGGGCCGCGCCCTGCGGCGGATGAGTTACGCGCCGAACGACGACGACTGTTTCGAGCCGGAATACGCCGATGTCTACGGCGTGCCCTTCTCCTTCATCCCCGCCAACGGCGCCATCGGGCCGCCGAAACCGCGCCTCATGCCGACGCGCGTGCGCGCCCTGCCCGAGCGCATTGCCCACGAGCTGACCTTCCCGCGCCTGCTCGGCTACCGCTTCGACCTGGCCGACCAGCCGCTGACGGCCAACTTCGCCGACGCCGGCGCGCACTTCGCGATCTCGACCCGCGACGTGCCGACCCAGGTGCAGGTGGATCCGATCGTCGGGCAGGGCAGCGTCCATACGCTGGCCGACTTGCGCCAGCGGCGCGAGCAGGAGGTCGCCTTCGCGCTGGCGCGGCGCACGCTGGAAGATAAGTTCCGCGACGATGACGGCAACGTGAAGCACTGGTATTTCCCGCAACTGCTCGATCTCGCGCGGCGCTGGCTGCGCGAGTGCGTCACCTTCAAGGACGGCACCTTCCCCCAACTGCTTCTGCTGGTCGAGTTCACGCACACGGCGGCGGAAAAGCTCTATCACGCGATTGTCGAAGCCCACGAGCAGGACAAGACGCTGCTGCCCATCCTGCGCCCCTACGACACCGAGGGGTCCACCCGCTACGTGGACTTCGACACGACCCGGCCGGTCTACACCACCGCGCCGGACCGCTGCCATATCTCCCATGTGGTGGCCGACACGCAGTCATGGGAACAGAAGCTGGCGCAGGTGCTGGAAGACCTGGACCCGGTGACCAGTTACGCCAAGAACCAGGGCCTCGGCTTCACCATCCCCTACGTCTTCGAGGGGCAGGAGCGCCAGTACACGCCGGACTTCCTCGTCCGCGCGCGAAACGGCCAGGGCGACCCGGTAAACCTGATTCTGGAAGTTTCGGGCGAGGCGCGCGAGGACAAAGCGGCGAAGACCGCGACGGCGCGCACCTTCTGGGCGCCGGCGGTGAACAACCACGGCGGGTACGGCCGCTGGCAGTTCCTGGAGATCACCGACCCATGGGACGCCCGCGACACGATTCTCGCCTCATTGCAGGCGGGGTAGGGGATGGATGAGCAGTGGGTGGCTGGGTAGGGTGGGAGGATACTGGAGGGGCACGGGATTGACGAGGGGTGCGTGCCCGATGGCGGGGCACGGGATTGAAATCCCGTGCTGGACAGGCTCCGCCTGGGCGAAATCCGCGCGGCGGATTGTAATCCACCAACGTGAGCATAATACCGGCCCAACCACCGCCAGTCCGCAGAGCGGACTTCGTCCGCCCGGAGGGTGCCCAGCACGGGATTTCAATCCCGTGCCCCGCCATCGG
>DASUBK010000261.1:0-10722 GCA_035763305.1 Terriglobales bacterium
CTGAGACACAGAGGAAACTTATTTCAATGTTTCTCGCTGCCTCGGTGTCTCGGTGGTTCTTCAGTTCGACGCAGTTCCTGAGCACTCGGCAATCGGCAATCATCTCTTCAAAATGTCTACCGGCTCGCTGGGGTCGTGTACCCGGAAGCAGTCCTTCAGCGCCGGATGCCGCTGCGCCACCGCGCGGTACATCTCGTAGGACACGCGGCGGTAGGACATGTGCCCGGCGGGCGCGCTGCGCAGCTCGCTGATGTACACCACCTCAGCGAAGTCCATCTTGAACAGCGCCCGCTTGCGATAGCCCAGCGGGATCAGGTACTGCGCCTTCTCGGCCGCCTCGGGATCGCCGGCCGCCCGCAGCCGCGAAGCGATCTCCGCCGCCGCCTGCGCCGCCTTGTTCATGACCGCGGAGTAGCGCTCCTGCACACCCGCGGCCTTCACCTCGTCGGGGGTATCGAAGCCGTGCGCCACGGTGAAATCCTGCAGCAGTTGGATGCAGCGCCGGTGGCGGTGCATGTCGCGGAAACCGCCAATGTCCATCAGGATGTCGAAGCGGAACTGCTGCCCCGAGCAGTAGGCGCGCAGCAGCTCGTCATGCTTGCCGCGATCCTTCCAGCCCAGCGCCACCAGCTCCGCGCGGCGTTTTTCCGGCAGCGCCTCGACGCGGCGCCGGATCTGGCGGTAGGGGTAGTGGCAATGCTCGTAGAGGAGGCTGGTGGCGATCTCGATCTCCGGCGGCTCCGCTTCCAGCAGATCCACCAGCGCGGCAGGGTCGGTGGTCTCCTCGCCCATAAGTTCCGCCGCCGCCTGCGTCAGCTCCTGGCGCGAGCGTTGCGCATAGGCATTCGGCTCGGCGTACTTCACCAAGGTTGGCGAAACCCGCACCGGCTTGAGAAGTTCCTCGCTGACGCGAGAGCCCAAACCCTCATCCAACACGCGTACCTGCTCCACCAGCGCCGCCCATTTTTCCGCGTTGACGTTGTACGCCGGCTCGCGCGCCGCCGCCTTCAGCAGCTCGCCGAGCTGGCGAATCTCCGCCTGCGGGCTGGACAGCAGCCGCGACACCTGCATCTCCAGCGTGCGCGCGTTGACGATCTGCCCCAGCGAGGTGTTGGTGGCCAGCGGCAGCAGGTAACGCGAGATGTCGAAGGCGCGCGCCCGCAGCGTGCGCTCGTACGCCTCCTGTTTCATCTCCACCGGGCGCGGAGTGCGCTCCGCCAGCCACCGCCAGGTGCCCTCTGACAGCACTTCGTATTCCAGGAAGAGATTGCGAATGGCTTCTTCGTAGATCGCGCGCGTCTCGGGCGATGCGCCGAACTCCGGGGTGTACCAGCCGCTCTTGCGAAATTCCTGGTAGCGGGTCGAGCGCTCCTGCCCATCCCAGCGCTGCTCGTCCACCAGCGCGATGGCCGCCAGCAGCGACAGTTTTTCGATCGCCATCGCCACGTGTGCCAGGTCGGCGATGGAGCGGTGACCGTACTGGAAGTAGAAGGTGTTGAGGAACTTCTCCGCCTTCTGCTCGCTGATCTCCTTGAGCGATTCGCGCATGGACAGAGCGGAGCGCGAGTACTTGGCCATGGCGTAGGCCTGCACCTCGGGCTCGGCGCCGTGCACGGCAAAAACCTCGGTGGCGTTCTGCGCGCCTGCCCCATTCGCCGGGGAATCGGAAGCCGGTCGTGCCGCGGATGTGGTGTCGGGGGCCTTCATCGGTGGCGAACATCTTAATGGAAATTGTGCCTGCGTACCGCATGACTACTGCACGCAAGGCGGTATTTCAGTAGATCGGTATTTCAGTATCGGCGGATGTAAAGGCCTGCCGTACTGAGGTACTGACGTACTGAAATACCCGTTCGGCAATCGGCAATCGGCAACTCTTCTTGTATTCTGACCCGTGCTCCTTCACGACGGCGTCTTCCTGTTCCTGGCCGCGCTGGCCGCGGGGGCGCTGAACTCCGTCGCCGGAGGCGGCGGCTTCATCGCCTTCCCGGCGCTGGTGATGACGGGCATCCCGCCGATCAACGCCAACGCCACCAACACCGCCGCGCTCTGGCCAGGCACGCTGGCCTCCACCGGCGCTTACCGCGACGCCCTGGTGGGCAGCAGGAAGTACATCGTTCCCCTCATTGCCAGCGGCATGGTCGGCGGCCTGCTCGGCGCCATCATCCTGCTGAAGACGCCGCAACGCACCTTCCTTCACCTGGTGCCCTGGCTGCTGCTGAGCGCGACCGCGCTGTTCGCCATGAGCAGCCGCCTGACCCGCTGGCTGCGCCAACGCCGCGCCTCCGGGGAAGGCAACCGCCATGTCGGCATCATCGGCGCGGCGCTGTTCCAGCTTTTCATCGCGCTGTACATCGGGTTTTTCGGCGCCGGGGCCGGCATCCTGATGCTGGCCATGTTTTCGCTCATGGGCGTGGAGAGCATTCACACCATGAACGGGCTGAAGACCCTGCTGGCCAGCATCTGCAACGGCATGGCGCTGATCGCGTTCATCGTCGCCAAGGCGATCTTCTGGCCGCAGGCGCTGCTGATGGTGGTGGGCGCGGCGATCGGCGGTTACGCCGGCGCCTACTACGCGCAGAAAATCGCGCCCCAGCGCGTGCGCCTGCTGGTTATTTTCATTGGCTTGGGGATGGCGGCGTACTTCTTCGTGCGCGGCGGATGAGGAATCGGGTGATCTGCTGATCTGACCATCGGGTGATCGGGCGGTCCGGGTTCTTGATCCCCAGATTCACCAGATCGTCAGATCACCCGATGGAACTATGCGGTAGCGGCGCGCGGGCGCGGGCGCACCTTCTCCGGCGCCTTGCGGTGCTGCAACCCGTGAGCGTGCTCCGCGATCTTAAGCAGGCGCTGGTCTCGACTCCCGGCAACCAGCAGCCCGCAGTCCGGGCAGATGGACACCTCGAGTCGATTGCAAATCAAAACACTATGGGCGAAGCGGCGGCTGGACATACGAATCCTTTCCTCGGGGGCTGGAAAGTAGGTGTGCAAAAGCTTACACCTCGTGTCAAGCATTTCAGCCCAATTCGCTTCACCTCATCGCACCAAAGTGGTGTTTTTCAACAGTTTGGCATGAACCATGAAAGTAACTAGGGATTCACTCCATCACGGGCCTCTTGTGGCCTGCCGCCGGTTGTATACCGCTTGAATTCGCCTGCTCCGGCAGCGGCGCCGAAATCTGCTCGTGGACGATGAGCCACTCGCTGCCCTTCTTCTGCCACACCCCGGTGTAGCGGAAGTGCATGGGCGACTTGCTGCCGTCCTTCATGACGGCGTCGCAGTTGACCAGCGACGTGCCCCAGCCCCAGTTGCCCTGGTTGTGCACGGCGGCATCGGCGACTTTGCAGTTGGCCTCTTTGAAGGTTGCGAGCACCTTCTTCGAGCCTGCCTCGTAAGCGGCCCAGCCCTTGTATTCCATGGGCGCGATGTCGAAATACACGTTCTGCGGCGACTTGTCGTAGAACTTGGCGGCGTTGGCGGGGTCGAGAGTGTTCCACGCATCCCAGACCTGCTGCATCCAGGCGGCATCGGGGCCTTTGGACTGCGGTTTCGCGCTCTGCGCCAGGCAGGCGGCGGCCAACAAAATCACTCCTGCGAAAACGAAAGATTTCATGAGCTTCCTCCAGTGCGGCGGCATTGTACGCCCGCCACGGAGCGCCATCCCGAATGTCGCGGATATTCAGCGTGAGCACTTTTCGCGAATGGGAAGCAGGATCGAAGCGCGCAGGGTTTGACGTTGGCAGCCGCAACACGCTAAAATTCTAAGGTTTGCCAGCACTGCCGCGCTCCTTTCTGGGGCACCTGCCGTCGTCCTGGCGGCGGGCGCAGGACGCAAGCACGCACAAGGATTCTGGCAGTCTTTTGGAGGCATTATGTACGCGGTTATCCGCGCCGGGGGAAAGCAGTATCGCGTCGCGCCCGGAGACGTCATTCGCGTGGAGACGGTCGCCGCGCCCGATCAGCAGGTAACCTTCGGCGAGGTGCTGGCGGTTTCCGCCAACGCCGGCGAGATCGCGCGTCCCTCGGGCGACGCCCAGGTGACCGGCAAGGTGCTCGGCGCCGTGCGCGGCGAGAAGATCCTGGTCTTCCACTACAAGCGCAAGAAGCAGTACAAGAAGCTGCAGGGCCACCGGCAGAACTACAGCGTGGTTCGCATCACCGAGATCGCGGTCGACGGGCAGAAGTTCACCGCTCCGGAAGAGGCGCCCAAGCCGAAGAAGGCAAAGCCGGTCGTGGAAGAGACCGAGGAAGCCCCGAAGAAACAGGCGGCGGCAAAGAAGCCGGCCCCCAAGGCAGCCGCGAAGAAGAAGAGCGCCCCGAAGAAGGGCGGAAGCAAAAAGAAATAGTTCTCAGTTCCCGGTACTCAGTTCCCAGTTCCCGGAACTGGGCTGAGTTTTCTGGGAACTGACAACTGGAAACTGGGAACTGTTATGGCACACAAAAAAGGATTAGGCAGCTCACGGAACGGCCGCGACTCCAACGCGCAGCGGCTGGGCGTCAAAGTGTTTGGCGGGCAGACGGTGCCCGGCGGCTCGATCATCGTCCGCCAGCGCGGCACCCGCATCAAGCCCGGTCTCAACGTCGGCCGCGGCAAGGACGACACCCTCTTCGCCAAGATCAGCGGCAAGGTCAAGTTTGTGGACAAGGGCCAGATGGGTAAGTTCGTCATGGTCGAGCCGGTGGAAGCGTAACGGCTTTCGGCCGTCGGCTGTCGGCTGTCGGCCGTCCAGATTCACCCGAGGCACGGCTCGTCCGTGCCTTTTGCATTTCCGATGGTTATCGAAGTCGATGCGACCGACGGCTGATAGCCGACAGCTATGTTCATCGACGAAACCAAAATTCGCGTCAAGGCCGGCGACGGCGGCAACGGGATCGTGGCCTTCCGCCGCGAAAAGTTCGTGCCCCGCGGCGGGCCTTCCGGCGGCGACGGCGGGCGCGGCGGCGACGTCATCATGGAATCCAGCGAGCGCCACAACACGCTGGTGCACTTCCGCTTCAATCCCGAGTACAAGGCGGAGCGCGGCCGTCACGGCGAAGGCTCCAACAAGACCGGGCGCGAAGGCGTTGACGTGCTGCTCAAAGTTCCCGTCGGGACGATCGTGTATGACGAAGTCACCGGCGAGAAGCTGCACGATTTCTCCCACGCCGATGAGCGCATCGTGATCGCTCAGGGCGGACGCGGCGGGCGCGGCAACGCGCGCTTCGCCACCTCGACCCACCAGGCGCCGCGCGAGTCCGAGCCCGGCCGTCCCGGCGAAGAGCGCGTGCTGCGCCTGGAACTCAAGCTGCTGGCCGACGTCGGACTGCTCGGCTATCCCAACGTCGGCAAGAGCACGCTGATCTCGCGCATCTCGGCGGCGCGTCCCAAAATCGCCGATTATCCCTTCACCACGCTGCAGCCAAACCTGGGCGTGGTCGCGGTTGGCGAAGGCAAAGACGAGTTCAGCTTCGTGGTGGCGGACATTCCCGGGCTCATCGAAGGCGCACACACCGGCGCCGGCCTGGGCACGCAGTTCCTGCGCCATGTGGAGCGCACCCGTGTGCTGGCCCACCTGATCGATGTCAGCGAAAACGGGCGCCCGGATCCGGTGGCCGATTACAACGTCCTCCGCAACGAACTGGCGAGCTTCGGCGCCGCGCTGGAGGAGAAGCCGGAGATCATCGTCGCCTCGAAGATTGATGTCGCGAACAAAGAGAAGCTGGCCAAGCTGAAGAAGTTCTGCACGCGCAAGAAGCTGCCGCTGTTCGCGATTTCCGCCGTGACCGGCGCGGGGATCCGCGAACTGCAGTGGGAGCTGGCGCGCCGCGTGCGCGCCGCCCGCCGGCCCGAGGCTCCAGTCGAAGTCATCCCGGCGGACGAGAAGGCCCCCAAAGCCGCCGCTCCGTGGGAGATGGCGGGCGCCGCGGCGACCACGATGGCCGCGGAAGCGGAAGAAGCTGAAAGCAAGACGCAGCGAACTCGGAAAATCGTGAAGAAGCCGAGCAAAACAGCGGCGGCGAAGAAGAAATCCGCTTCTCTGCCCAACTCACGTAGCCGCAGGCGCCCCCGCCTGCGGAAATCCTGACCGGCCCCAACTTACGTAGCCGCAGGCGGAAATCCGAATCGGGACAAAGAATCTGCATTGACTCCAATTCGTGGATTCTCGTCGCGCTCAACCCGCTACGCTGGACCCGCGATGACCTTCTACCGCAGGAACCTCCCCCATCTTCAGCGCGACAATAAGTTCCACTTCATTACCTTCTGCACGTACCTGCGATGGGTCCTTCCTCCCGCAGCGCGGGCCATCGTTCTTGATTCCTGCGTTCATGACCATGGCACGCGCTATGAACTGGAACTCTGCGTCGTGATGCCCGACCACGTGCACCTGATCTGCGTGCCTCTGGTGGATGAACTCGGCCGCTGCGTTCACCCGCTTGCGGAGATCATGCAGGCGATCAAGAGCGCCTCGGCGCATCGAATCAATCGTGCGCTACAACGTTGCGGGAAGATCTGGCAGACCGAGTCGTTTGATCACGTGCTGCGGTGTGCGGAGGAAATCAACGCGAAGATTGCCTACGTGCGCGAGAACCCCGTTCGTGCGGGGATTGTCGCGCAGCCGGAGGAATATTCCTGGATTTGGTTGAATCCATCGCCGCACCGCTACAGTCCGCAGGCGAGGGCGCCTGCGGCTACGTGATTTCGGGTAGCACGCATTGTCCGCAGGCGAGGGCGCCTGCGGCTACGTGATTCGGGTAATTCTGTATCCACTTGCCAGACCCTGCGCTCTCGTTCGAAACTGACCACTAGCCACAATCACTGATGAACGTAGCCATCTTTGGCGGCACCTTCGACCCTATCCACCGCGGCCACCTCGCGGTTGCCGGCGCCGCCCGGCAGCGCTTCGATCTCAAGCGCATCTACTTCGTCCCCGCCGACATCCCGCCGCACAAGCAGAAGGCCCGCTTCAGCCCCTTCCATCACCGCTACGCGATGGTTGCGCTGGCGTTGCAGGGCGAAAAGGAATTCCTGCCCTCGCTGATGGAAGCCCCTGGCGAAGAGGCGCTGCGCCCGCCCAGCTTCAGCATCGAGACGGTGCGCCGCTTCCGCTCGTTTCTGCCGCGCAGCGACCGCCTTTTTTTCCTGATCGGCATCGACGCCTTCCTCGATATCGCCAAGTGGCGCGAGCCCGAGGCCCTGCTGCGCGAGACCGAGTTCATCGTCGCCGCGCGCCCCGGTTTCTCGCTGGCCGATGTGGCCAACGCGCTGCCGGAGTCGCTCCGACCCGCGAAGGAAGTCACCAAGCCCTTCACCAGGCAGCCCGCCACCGGCGACGTGGTGCTGGGCGGCGTGACCCTGCACCTGCTGGCCGACACCCACGAGAATGTCTCCGCCACGCAGGTGCGCACCGCGGCTGCCGCCGGCCGGGCCACGGCCCGGTGGCTGCCCGATTCGGTCGCCGAGTACATACGCAAAACGCATCTATACAAGGCAGGGCGCGGGATTCACGTTGCCGAGAAGGCTCCCGCCGCCCGCCGCCGCAAGTCCGGAGAAGCATGAGAAAAGACGATGTCCGACGCCAGGTCGCCGAAGCCCTCGCCGCCTGCGAAGACAAAAAAGCCGAGAACGCCGCCATCCTGGAGCTGGAAAAGGACTCCGGCGCCTTTACCGACTACTTCCTCATCTGCAGCGGTAGCAACCCGCGCCAGATTCAGGCCATCTCCGATGAAGTAGAGGAGAGACTCTCCCGCTCCGGCCTGCATCCCGCGCATGTCGAGGGATACAACCAGGCCGACTGGGTGCTGCTCGATTACATCGATTTCGTGGTCCACGTGTTCTCCTCCAAGGCACGGGACTTTTACAACCTGGAGCGGCTGTGGAAGTCGGCAAAGCATTTGTCCCCGGCGGAGTTGAAGTCGCCGGCGAAGAAGAAGACGGCCTCGCGGCGCACCGCCACGCCGGCGAAGAAGAAATCTCCGCGGCGCGCGGCGCGCTGAGCATCGCCATGGGCGACCGCCGCCAATCCGCCGCCGGTACCGCCCGCCAGATCGCCGATCCCGCCGGCCTGCTCGCCAACTGGGTGGCCGCCGATCCCGTCTCCCTCAAGCTGCTCAACGAACTGCGCCGCATCGCCGCCAGCGCTTCCACGGTGCTGGTACGCGGCGAGAGCGGCACCGGCAAGGACCTGCTGGCCTCGCTGCTGCACTACCTCGGTCCACACTCCGAGCAGCCGCTGGTGAAGATTGATTGCGCCAGCCTGCCGCTCGAACTGGTGGAGAGCGAGCTGTTCGGCTACGAGCGCGGCGCCTTCACCGGCGCCACGCAGATGAAGCGTGGTCGCCTGGAAATGGCAGCCGAGGGCACGATCGTGCTCGACGAGGTGGCGGCACTGTCGATGGCGATGCAGGCCAAGCTGCTGCGCGTGATCGAGGAAAAGCGCTTCGAGCGCCTGGGCGGCACGCGCGCTATCCCGGTGGAGGCGCGCATCGTCGCCCTCACCAACGTGGACCTGGAGCGCGCGGTCGCTCGCCGCAGCTTCCGCGAGGACCTCTACTACCGGCTCAACGTCATCCCGGTGGTCGTGCCGGCGCTGCGCGAACGGCCCGGCGACATCGCTCCCCTGGCCGAGCGCTTTCTCGCGCAGCTCGCGGACATGCATCGCAAGCCGCGCCTCAGCTTCGGCCCCGGAGTGCTGACCGCGCTGGAAAACTACTCGTATCCTGGGAACGTGCGCGAGATGCGCAACCTGCTGGAGCGCGCGGTGGTCTACGCCACGCCGCCGGAGCTGGCATTATCCGACCTGCCACCGCACGTGCGCGAAGCCGCCCAGCCTGCCTCCGGCAAAAAGATGTCGCTGGAAGAGCTGGAGCGCGCCTACATCGCCGAGGTGCTCGACTACACCCGCGGCAAGAAGTCGCAGGCGGCGCAGATCCTCGGCATCAGCCGCAAGACCCTGCTGGAAAAGCGCAAGAAATACGGACTGGAGTGATGCAGGCTCCCGCGAACTAGCCTGGAGCCTTCGTGTCCTTCGTGTGAACGAAAAGGGCCGCCTCACACGACGGACACGAAGGCGCTACGAAGGAGTTTGCAGGCGAGGGTACGTGCGGCTACGTTAGTGGACAGGCACACTTTCCCCCGGATCTCCCATCCTCTGCTGACTTCGCGCCCCGCGCTTACGCGCGAGCGACCTTCTTCTCGTCGGGAGGCGATGGCTTTTCCAGCTCTGCGGCGAGGTCCGGCTGCTCCGGCTCCTGTTCGCGAGAAACCCAGAAGAAGATCCCGACGAACAGCGCGACTACAACGACGGCGAAGATTACCCACGGAAGCATGGGTACCTCCAAGTGTTGCTACCATGGTACGCCCGTTTTTTCCGCCCGCTGCAAGTCTTTCTTTTGAGGTGCGCATGACCGGACCCAAATTGACGGCCAACTGGGACAGCCCCGGGCGCATCGCCTCCGCCACCCGCTGGGAGCGGCAGTCCGCCCGCATGGGCCGCGGCGTCACCCAGGCCGCCGTAGATGCCGCCGGGGCGGTGCCCGGCCTGCGGGTCCTCGACCTGGCCTGCGGCTCCGGGGCACCCTCGATTCCCCTGGCCAAGCTGGTCGCGCCCGGAGGTTGGGTCGTTGGGCTCGACTTGTCACGCGAGCCGCTCAAAGTGGCCCGCGGGCGCGCCGCCGAGCGCGGCTTGGCCAACGTGTCGTACGTACAGGGAAACGCCCAGGCGCTGCCCTTCCCGGATGCCTCCTTTGACCGCGTCACCTGCCGCTTCGGCGCCATGTTCTTCCCCGATCCGGCGGCGGCCTTCCGCGAAGCGGCGCGCGTGCTGCGCCCCGGCGGCCGGGTGGCGCTGGTGGTCTGGGGCGATTTCCAGCAGCCCTATTTCGCGCACACGGCGCAGATCGTGATGCGCCACACCGGCGCGGATGTGCCTCCGCCGGCGCGCCTGATGTTCCGCTTCGCCGAACCGCAGGCGCTGACCTCGGCCCTCCGTCAGGCGGGATTCGACGACGTACATACCGAACGACAGACGGTCGAGTGGCTCTGGCCCGGTCGGCCGGAGGAGGTTTGGGAGTACTTTCAGGAGGCGACGGTGCCGTTCAAGCCGCTGCTGGACAGCATTCGCGCGGAACAGCGCGCCGCCGTGGATCGCGAGATCGTCGCCGCGCTGGGGCGCTACTTCGATGGAGAAAACGTCAATCTGACCGCCGAGATCGTGGTGGCGACGGGCCTAAGAACCTGACGCGGAGGAACGGGGGACGTGGAGGAATTTTGATTTCTGATTTGTGATTTTCCCGATTTCCGATTTGTCATCCTGAGCGAGGTGAGCCCCGGAGGGACGGCCGAACGAAGGCTCTATGCATTCTTTGAACCTGCTCAAGCGCTTCGCTCAGGATGTCAGCTACAAGCACAAGTCGCAAATGCCATCGCAATCACCAATCGAAAATCGCAAATCACAAATCCTCCGCGTCTTCCATTCCTCCGCATTGGGTGTTGTTCGACGGGAGAGAGAAGCTGCATGAAACTCAAGCTCGCCTGGATCGGCAAAACCAAGGAAGCTCCCATCCAGGCGCTGACTGCCGAATACGTCAAGCGCATCGCGCGTTACTGCCCCATCGAGACGCTGGAGGTCGCAGGCGAGGCGGCGCTGCTGAAGCAGGTGGAAAGGGCTTCGGGACGGGTGGCGCCGCTGCTGGTGCTGCTCGATCCGCGCGGCCGCGCGCTCTCTTCCGAGCAGCTGGCGGACT
>DASUBK010000262.1:0-3635 GCA_035763305.1 Terriglobales bacterium
ATGGAAGGCACGTTGCCGGTCACGGCGCAATCGCCCAGGGCGACGAGGTAGTGGCTGCGCTGGCGGATGACGCGGATGTGCTCTTCGTCGTCGCGGGTCGCCACTGCACCTTCCACAAGCGTGATGTCCACGTCCGGCGGAAATTCCTTGGCGTCCACCAGCGGCGAGTAGGCGAACTGCACCCGGTCGACGAGCTCCAGCAAGCGCTCGTCGAGGTCGAGGAACGACATGTGGCAGCCGGAACAGCCGTCGAGCCAGACGGTGGCGATGCGAAGCTGGTTCATCGGCGCTCCTCCCGCATCAGCGTCAGGTAAGGCAGGAACTGGCGGCGCTTGGACATCTCCGCCACGCTGGCGCCCTTGGTGAACAGCGCGCCGGTGGGGCAGACGTGGATGCACTTGCCGCAGCCGGTGCAACTCGCCGACTCGCCCCAGGGCTGGTTGAGGTCGGTGATGACCCGCGACTCCAGGCCGCGCGCGGTGACGTCCCAGGTGTGCGCGCCCTCCACCTCGTCGCACACGCGCACGCAGCGGCCGCACAGGATGCAGCGATTGTGGTCCACGACGAAGCGGTGGTGGGTGGCGTCCACGGTCACGCGCGGATGCAGGTACGGAAAGCGTACGTGGGTGACGCCCAACACCTGCGCCAAGGCCTGCAGCTCGCATTCGCCATTGGAGACGCAGATGGAGCAGATGTGATTGCGCTCGGAGAAGAGCAGCTCCAGGATGGCGGTGCGGTAGTTGTTCAGGCGCTCGGAGTGCGCGGTGACTTCCATGCCCTCCTGCACCAGGGTCAGGCAGGCGGGCAGGAGGCGCGGCATGCCTTTCACCTCGACCAGGCAGAGGCGGCAGGCGCCGATATCGTGCAGACCATCGAGATGGCACAAGGTCGGGATGTCGATGCCGTTCTCGCGGGCCACGGCGAGGATGGTCTGATCGGCGGTGGCGCCGCAGTCGTGGCCGTCGATCTTGAGGGTGATGATCTCTTCCTGCTTGTTCATACGCCGACCTCAGCGGGAACGGGCACGATCGGACACACGCCGGCGGGACAGCGATGCTGCACCGCATGGGCGATGTACTCGTCGCGGAAAAAGCGCAGGGTGGAGAACACCGGGTTGGGAGCGGTCTGGCCCAGGCCGCACAGGCTGCACTGCTTCACGAGATCACCAATCTGCTCCAGCAGGGCGAGATCGGCCTCGCTGCCTTCGCCGTGGGCGATGCGGGCCAGCAGGTTGTGCAGATGGGTGGTGCCGACGCGGCAGGGAGCGCACTTGCCGCAGGATTCGGTGCGGCAGAAATCCATGAAGAAGCGCGCCACGTCCACCATGCAGGAGCTGTCGTCCATGATGATCAGGCCGCCGGAGCCCATGATGGAGCCCACGCCGACCAGCGACTCGTAGTCGAGCTTCAGGTCGAGGTGCTGCTCGGGAATGCAGCCGCCCGATGGGCCGCCGGTCTGCGCCGCCTTGAAGCGGCGTCCATCGGGAATGCCGCCGCCGAGTTCGAAGACCACCTCGCGCAGCGGCGTGCCCATGGGAACTTCGATCAGGCCGGTGTTGCGCACCCGTCCGGCGAGGGCGAAGACCTTGGTGCCTTTGCTCTTTTCGGTGCCGATGGAGGCGAACCAGTCGGCGCCGCGGCGCAGGATGGCGGGCACGTTGGCGAAGCTCTCGACGTTGTTGATCAGCGTGGGAGAGCCCCACAGGCCGGCCTGGGCAGGATAAGGTGGGCGCGGGCGCGGCGTACCGCGATTACCCTCGACTGAAGCGATGAGGGCCGTTTCTTCGCCACAGACGAAGGCGCCCGCGCCTAGACGAATCTCAATCTTGAAGGAAAAATTCGTGTCGGAGATGTTGCCGCCCAGCAGCCCCTGGTTCTCCGCCTGGCGGATCGCGGTCTTCAGTCGCTTCACCGCCAGCGGGTACTCGGCGCGCACGTAGATGTAACCGCGGGAGGCGCCAACCGCGTAGGCGGCAATCGCCATGCCCTCGAGCACGCGGTGGGGATCGCTCTCCAGCACGCTGCGATCCATGAAGGCGCCGGGGTCGCCCTCGTCGGCGTTGCAGATGACGTACTTCTCGCCGGCGCGCGCCTTGGCGACGGTGCTCCACTTCAGTCCCGTGGGGTAGCCGGCGCCGCCGCGTCCGCGCAGGCCACTTCGGGTGATTTGCTCGATGACCTCCTGCCGGTTCATCGCGGTCAGGACCCGCAGCAACTGCTCGTAGCCGCCGACGGCGATGTAGTCCTCGATACGCTCAGGATCGATCAGGCCGCTGTTCTCCAGCACGATGCGGGTCTGGCGGGTGAAGAATGGCGTGTCGGTGGGCAGCAGCAGAGGCTCGGCGGCATGGCCTTGCAGCGAATCGAGGATTGCGGACACGTGCGGCGCCTCCGGTTGGACACGCTGGTACAGGCAGCCTTGCGGGTGAACCGAAACCAGCGGGCCGGCGGCGCACAGGCCCATGCAGCCGACGCCCTTGACCTCGCAGCCGGGCAGACCGCGCTGCTGCACGCCGGCTGCGAGGTCGATCTTCAATTGCTCGCTGCGCTGCGACATGCACGCCGCCGCGACGCACACGCGGACCGAGTGGGTGACCTGCTGCTGCTTCTCGCGTTCGACGCGGGCGATCTCGCTGAGTTCTTCAGGCGTCATGCAGCATCCACCTCCGCACCTGGCGGGTGACCGCGTCGGGGTCAGCGTTGCCGGAGACGTTGCCGTCGAAAACGACGGCTGGGGCGAGGCCGCACGATCCCAGGCAGCGCGCGGTCAGCAGGGAGACGCGGTTATCGGGCGTGGTCTCGCCGGGACGGACGCGCGCTTCGGCCTCGACCGCTTTCAGAAGACTGGCCGCGCCCTTGATGTAGCAGGCGGTGCCGGTGCAGATCACGCAGGTGTGCTCGCCCTGCGGCTTGAGGCTGAAGACGTTGTAGAAGGTGGCGACGCCGTAGACCTTGCTCAGCGGCAGGCGCAGCGAATCGGCCACGTAGCGCAGGGCGACAGTATCGAGGTAACCGAAGGATTCTTGCACGGTGTGCAGAACCTCGATCAGCGAGTCGGACTCATGGCCGTGGCGGCGCATGGTGCCCTCGACGATGCGCCAGCGCTTGTCCTCGGAGGGCGGAGGGACGGCGTGAACAGCCCGCTGCATCGGCGTCTCCTGCGCAACATCGCAGTATCCGGCGGCGGCGGCGCAGACAGAAGTATCCAGGTCACCGCTGTGTGGGTTGTGGTGCCGTTATGGGAAGCGGGATTCGGGTGGAGTTCAGAAACATCCAACGCAGAGGACGCTGAGGACACAGAGGTGAAGAATGCAAACGAGAACCTCGGTGTCCTCCGCGTCTTCTGGGTTGGGATTCTTCCGATCAGTGCGACAAATGCAAAGTGTCAAGCAGGCGAACGAATTCCGGGTTGGCCTTCAGCGGCTGCAGGTCCGGGGAGACGCTGAGATAGATCATGCCGCTGCTGCGCTCCTGGTAGGCCTTTTGCAGCCACTCGAGGGTCTTGTCGGTCTGCCCCATCATGGCATAGAAATCGGCGAGGCTCATCGCGTCCACGAACTCGCCGGCGGCGCGACGGCGCAGCTTATCCTGCACTTCCATGCGCAACACTTCGGGATAGCCGCCGTGGGCGTAGGC
>DASUBK010000263.1:0-4625 GCA_035763305.1 Terriglobales bacterium
ACGCTGGAAACCGGCAAAGAGGGCAGCTTCGTGGCCGTCGAAGGCGACCCGCTGAGCAACATTCAGGCCATCAAGCAGACGCGCGTGGTGGTGTTCAAAGGCAAGGTGGCGGAGAACACGAGCGGCGCGCGCTAAGCGACGACGAGGACGCATTCCGTAGCGCCGCCATTCTGGCGGCGGGCCCGCCGGCAGGATGCCGGCGCTACACGGTGGCAGGCCCGGCGCAGATTGGGTAGGCCCCGGCGCTGATTGGGTAGGCCCCGGCGCCCTCGCCGGGGCCGCCGCAGGCGCGACCCGAAATTACGTGGCGGCGGGCGCCCCCGCCCGCCGCGGCATCAACTCGCGCCAATCCTCTACAATAGAAGTTTGTCTGTGACGTCCCCGAACCGCATGGCCACCAACCCTAAGCCCGAATCCGCCACACCTGCCGCCACCGGCGGCGCCTCCAACTTCCTCCGCGACCGCATCGTCGAGGACCTCAAGACCGGCAAGTACTCCCACGTGCAGACCCGCTTTCCTCCCGAGCCCAACGGCTACCTGCACATCGGGCACGCCAAGGCCATCTGCCTCGACTTCGGTTTGGCCGACGAGTTCGGCGGCAAGACCAACCTCCGCTACGACGACACCAACCCCGAGAAGGAAGAGACCGAGTACGTCGATTCCATCCTCGAGGACGTGCGCTGGCTGGGTTTCGAGCCCGACAACGTGCTCTACGCCTCCGACTATTTCGACCAGCTCTTCGAGTGGGCGATTAAGCTGATCCGCGACGGCAAGGCTTACGTGGACGACCTCACCGCCGACCAGGTGCGCGAGCATCGCGGTTCGTTAACCGAAGGCGGCAAGGAGAGCCCCTTCCGCAATCGCCCCATCGAAGAAAGCCTCGATCTCTTCGAACGCATGCGCAAGGGCGAGTTCCCCGACGGCACCCGCACCCTGCGGGCGAAGATCGACATGTCGTCGCCCAACGTGAACCTGCGCGATCCCATCATGTATCGCATCGTGCATGCGGACCATCACCGCACCGGCAGCAAGTGGTGCATCTATCCCACCTACGACTGGGCGCACGGGCAATCGGATTCCATGGAGAAGGTCACGCACTCCATGTGCACGCTGGAGTTCGCCGACCACCAGCCGCTCTACCGCTGGTACATCGAGCAGCTGGGCATCTTTCCTTCGCAGCAGATCGAGTTCGACCGCCTGAACCTGACCTACACCCTGCTGAGCAAGCGCAAGCTGCTGCAACTGGTGAACGATGGCCGGGTGCGCGGCTGGGACGATCCCCGCATGCCCACCATCTCCGGCATCCGCCGCCGCGGCTATACCGCGGAGGCGATCCGCAACTTCGTGGCCGCGGTCGGCGTCTCGCGCACCAACGGCACGGTGGACCTCGCCATGCTCGAGCATTTCGTGCGCGAGGACCTCAACAAGCGCGCGCCGCGCGTCATGGCGGTGCTGAACCCGCTGAAGGTGGTCATCGACAACTATCCGGAAAACCAGGTCGAGGAGATGGACGCGGTCAACAACCCGGAAGATCCCAACGCCGGGACGCGCAAGGTACCCTTCTCGCGCGAGCTGTACATCGAGCAGGACGACTTCCGCGAAGTGCCGCCGCCCAAGTACTTCCGCCTTTCGCCGGGACGCGAGGTGCGCCTGCGCTACGGCTACTTCATCACCTGCGCCGGGGTAAAGAAGAATGAACGCGGCGAGGTGGTCGAGGTGCACTGCACCTACGATCCCGCCACCCGCGGCGGCAACGCCCCCGACGCGCGTAAGGTGAAGTCGACGATCCACTGGGTCTCGGCCGCCCACGCCCTGGACGCCGAGGTGCGGCTCTACGAGACGCTCTTCGCCAAGGAGAACCCCGGCGACGTCGCGCCGGGCCAGGACTTCACCGCCAACCTCAATCCGCACTCGCTGGAAGTCGTGACCGGGAAGGTCGAGCCTTCGGTGGCCGGCGTGGCGCCCGGCAGCCGCTTCCAGTTCGAGCGGCTGGGATACTTCTGCGTGGATCCGGATTCCAAGCCGGGCCAGCCGGTGTTCAACCGCACGGTGGCGCTCAAGGACACCTGGGCGAAGATCGAGAAGCGGGGATAGTTTCCATCGCGGTACGTCAGTATTTCAGTACGTCAGTATCTCGACCTCAAAAGCGCAGTTGGGATCGAGATACCGATGTACTGAAATACCGAGATACTTCCGTGGCCCAAGAGCTTTTGCCGCCCTACCGCGATTTCCACGGAAAGCGCTCCTCCTGAGGAAAATCGTTGGCCCCTAGTGGTACTTCGGTACCCGCACATCAGGCGGCTAACCGATTGATTTTGCCCCTGTTTCTGCATATAGTTGCGGCACATCGACCCGAACGGTAGGCTCCCCCACCCGCGGATGTGACCGGCGATAGTCCCGTCCGCAACTTGGTACCCACGGCCAGCCTGGAGGCGAAGCAACAGGCTCAGCATGGAAATCACCATCGGCGCCATTCTCGTCCCGGGGATCTTTGCCGCTCTGCTGCTGCTGCTGTTCACCTATCTGTACGAGCAGAGCCGCGAGACCTACTTCCGCGCCTGGCAGGGCGCCTGGGCGGCCTACTGCCTGCACTACGCCCTGCAGGTCTGGACGGTTTTCGGCACGCCTACCTTCACCGCCTACCTGCTCTCGCGCCTGCTGTTTGTCGCCATGGCGATGGGCATCTACATCTCCTCGCGGCTGGTAACCGAGGATTTCCGCCTGCGCTGGGACGACATCACCCTGGGCGGCATCAGCGTGGTTCTCTGCGTCGTGAACGTCTGGGGACAGGTTGCCGACGGCCGTCTGAGCCTGGCCTCCGGCCAGCCGAGGCTGGAAATGGAAGTGGTGGTGGCCTGCATCCTGGCCATCTCCGCCTGGCGCTTCTACCGCCTGGCCCGGCAGCGCGATTCGCTGGGCTTTCACCTGCTGGCGCTGTCGCTGATCGCCTGGGCGCCGCTGCTGGTGCTGCGCCAGTTCCACGGCTTCTTCGAGCGCTACCTGGGCAATGCCGGATACCTCATGGGACCGCTGGCGCAGATGCTGATCGGCGTCTCCATGGTGATCGTGTTGTTCGACAACGAACGCCGCATCGTGCAGGAGAATGCCCTTGCCTTCAGCACCCTGGATGTGGATTCCACGCACCTGCTGACCCCGCCTGAGATCGCGCCCGCACTGCGCAAGCTGCTGGACCGCATGATGCGGGTGATCCGCGTGGACCAGGCTGCCACCTGCATCGCCGAGCGCTGGCGCACCACGTTGCCCTCGGTCACGATCGGCCTGCCGCAGCAACTGCTGGAGGATTTGCAGACCGGCGGAGTCGGCGAGTACCTGAGCGAGATGGCTTACCGCCGCGGCGGCCTGGCCACCTTCGCCAACGTGGCGGAGATGTCGGAGCCGCTGCCCGCCGGGCCTCCGGGACGCTTCGAGCGCTTCCAGGTACTGATGCGCGATCACGGCCTGCACACCGTCACCGCCATCTCCCTGCAAACCCGCGACCGCAACTTCGGGGTCATCGTCTTTCCTCATTCCGCGCAAAAGGCGCTGGGGCCCTCGCAGGTGCGCCTGCTGCTGGGCATGGCCATGCAGATTGCCATGACGCTGGAGAACTACGTGGTCATGCACGACACGCAGCGCCGCACGCGCGAGTACGAATTGCTCACCCAGATCGGGCAGGTGATCAGCTCCCGCCTCGATCCCGACGAGGTTCTCCGCTCCATTCACAAGGAACTGGGACTGCTGTTCGATACCAATACCTTCTACGTGGCCTTCCTCGACGGCGATGACGTGCGCTTCGACCTGGATTGTGTCGAGGGCAAGATCAGTCCCAAGCGCAGCCGCAAAGTCGCCAACGGCTTGACCGAGTACGTCATCCGCTCCGGCCAGCCCATCCTGGTTCGCTCCGACATGGAGAAGTTCCGCGCCAAGCTGGGCGTCACCTACGTTCCGCAGCGGCCGGCAAAGTCGTACTGCGCCGCGCCCATCTTCATGGGCGGCCGGGCGGTGGGCGTGCTCGCCGCCATGAATTTCGACCGTGAATTCGTCTACGAGCAGCGCGACCTGGAGGTCTTGCAGACCGCCGCCGGCCAGGTCGCCGTGGCCATCGAGAATGCCCGCCTCTTCTCCGAGGAGCAGCGGCGCTCGCGCTACCTGGCCTTCCTGAACACGGTGTCGAAGATGGCCATCTCCAGCCAGGACGCGGAGCAGATGCTGGCGGAAATCGTCAGCGAGATCCAGGAAAACTTCGCCTTCGATCACATCGGAATCGGCATTCTCGATTATGTGACCAAGGAGATCGAGATCAAGGCGGAGGCCGGATCGTCGGCGCACACCCGCGGCAAACGCGTGCCGCTCAGCTCCGGCACCATGGGGCGGGCCGCGCGCACGGGAGAGATGGTGCTGATCCAGACGCCCACCGACGGCCACTCCACCGCCGTGCTGCCGGATACGCGCTCGGTGCTGTGCATTCCCATCACCTACGGCGACGGCCTGCTGGGCGTGCTCAACGTGGAGAGCCGCCGCGAGCGCGCCTTCGCGCAGCAGGACATCCTGATCCTGCGCACCCTCGCCGACCTGCTGGCTACCGCGCTGCACAATGCCTTCGTCTTCCAGAAGCTGCAGCAGCA
>DASUBK010000264.1:0-4611 GCA_035763305.1 Terriglobales bacterium
CAGCAGGTAGTCGAGCACCGCGATCTCGGTCGCCTGCGCTTCGACCGGCTTTTTCGCCCGCAGCGATGATCCGCCCTCGGCGGCCGCGTGCAACGCCTCGATGCCGAGGTCGGTAATGCGATAGCCGACGGCGCGGCGCACCTCCGCCGCCAGCGGCAGCATGGTGCGAAACACTTCCCCCAGCGGCGCCAGGTAGTAGTGCGCGATCCACTCGCCCAGCTGCATCAGCGCCGGATCGAGCACCGGCTCGCTGTCCATGACTTGCAGGACGTGCTTGGCCGCGACCTTGGGCGGCGTATCGTGCAGCGCGGTCACGATGCCGCTCAGCCGCTTCTCGCGAAAGGGCACCAGCACCCGCCCCCCGACGACCGGCACGGCGCCGTTCAGCCGGTAGGTAAACACGGCATCCAGGGGCACTGGCACGGCGACGTCGCAGAACAGGGGCATGGCTGCGTTGAGTGTAATGGAAGCGGGACGGTCATCCCGAGCGCAGCGAGGGATCTGTTGTAATCACCCACGGATCCGGTGGTGTCCACAACAGATCCCTCGCTCCGCCCGGGATGACAACTAGCGTTATTCAGTGCTTTTCTTTGGAACCTGCAGCCCCAGGTACCTCATCACCCTCTGTAAATCCTTCCACGCCTCTCCCTTCTGCCGCGGGTCGCGCAGCAGGTACGCCGGGTGATAGGTGACAAACAATTTGCTGTCGCGGAAATCGTAGGTGTGGCCGCGCATCTCCGCCATGGTGGCGCTCATGCCCAGCAGCGTCTTGGCCGCCACCGCGCCCAGCGCCACGATCGCCTTGGGCTGGATGGTGTCAATCTGCCGCAGCAGGAAGGGCGAGCAGGTGTCGCACTCGTCGCGCTCCGGAGTGCGATTGCCCGGCGGGCGACACTTCACCACGTTGGCGATGTAGATGTCGGAGCGCTTCAGGCCCATGGCCTCGATCATCTTGTTGAGCAGTTGCCCGGCGCGTCCGACGAAGGGCTCGCCCTGCTCGTCTTCATCGGCGCCGGGGCCTTCGCCGACGAACATCAGCTCCGCTTTCGGATTGCCCACGCCGAAGACGATTTGCTTGCGCCCCAGTTTGTGCAGCTTGCAGCGGGTGCACTCGCCGATGTCGTCGCGAATCAGGCGCAGCGCGGCGGCGGGATCCTCGATCACCGGCAGCACCGGAGCGGGAGCATCAATGACTGCCCCGATCTCGGAATCGCCTGTATCAGGGCACGACTTCAGTCGTGCCGCCGCTTCCGCCTCATTCCCCTGGGCTTTAGCCCCGCGGGTTCGGCGGTAGAAATCGCGGATGCCCATGTCGCGGTAGTAGTCCACGCGCGCGGCCACGGCGCGCTTCTGCTCAGGAGTGAGTTTGCGGGGCATCGAAAGCAGATTAGCGCAGGAAAGGAAATTGCACCACGGAGACACGGAGGCAGGACACTCTTTACAACCCAAGATCGCGCCACATGATCTTCCAGGCTGCCATTCCCGTAAGGACGTAAATTGTACCTGTCCGTGCCTCCGTGCCTCCGTGTTTGATTTATCTCGCGGGCGCCACCGAGGACCGGCGGCTGCGCAGTCGCTGCACCGCATCCAGGATCTTCTCCGCTACTTCGCGCTTGCTGCTCTCCGGCACCTCGATGACCTCATCCCTGGTGATGATGGTCACCGCGTTGCGGTCGGAGTCCATGCCGATCCCCGGCTGCGACACGTCATTGGCGACGATCGCGTCCAGCGACTTCCCCAGCAGCTTCTTGCGCGCGTTCTCCAGCACGTTCTCGGTTTCGGCGGCAAATCCGATGAGCAACTGCCCCTGCTTGCGCGCGCCCAGGTCGGCGGCGATGTCGGCGGTCGGCTCCAACTCCAGCGAAAGCGCTGCCTGCTTCTTCATCTTCTGCGACGCCGCCGCTTTGGGCCGGTAATCGGATACCGCAGCCGCCTTGATAATGACGGTCGCCTCTCCCGCTCGCGACAGTACCGCGCGATGCATCTCCGAGGCGGTCTCCACCGGAACGACTTCGATACCTGCCGGCGCTTTCAATGCCGTCGGCCCGCTGACCAGCACTACGCGCGCGCCGCGCCGCAGCGCCGCCTCGGCCAGCGCGTATCCCATCTTGCCGCTGGAGCGATTGCTCAGGTAGCGCACCGGATCGATCGGCTCGCGCGTCGGCCCGGCGGTGATCAGCACCGTCTCCCCGCTCCATTCCTGGGAACGCTGCAGCGTCTCCAACACCGCGGCCACGATGCTCTCGTTCTCCGCCAGGCGTCCCGCGCCCACCATGCCGCACGCCAGGTACCCGCTGCCGGGCTCCACGACGCGCACGCCGCGCCGCCGCAGTGTTTCCAGGTTCTGCTGCGTTGCTGCGTGATTCCACATATTGACGTTCATCGCCGGGGCGACGATCACCGGCGCCGTGGTGGCCAGAAACAGTGTCGCGAGAAAATCGTCGGCAATGCCGTTGGCGAATTTCGCCAGGATGTCGGCGGTCGCGGGCGCGATCAGCAGCGCCCCCGCCGATTCCGCTACCCCGATGTGCTCGATCGCCGACTCCAGGTTCGCCTGCCCGGCGTCATCCTTGGCAAAGAGATCGGTAATCACTTTCTCGCCCGACAAAGCCGCGAAGGTCAGCGGGCGGACGAATTCCTGCGCCGCGCGCGTCATCACGACCTGCACAGCGACGCCGCGCTCCTGCAGCAGGCGCAGGATCTCCGCCGCCTTGTAGGCCGCGATGCCGCCGCTGACTCCCAGCACGATGCGCATAGCCATCTCCGAGTGCACATTTTACAGTGCAATCGCCCGGCGTCGTTAGCCGATTCTGCTGCATAGGATGTGCGGCCGAGGCTTCGGGATTCGCCCGGGCACATGAAGAACCCATCGCGGAGGAGCGGAGGACGCGGAGGAAAAAACCTGAAGAAATGAATAGAGGCCATCTCATAAACCCCACAGCCCCTTGACCTGTCATCCTGAGCGAAGCGAAGGATCTATGTTTTGCCTGTGGCGAAAAGAGAAAGCATAGATCCTTCGCTTCGCTCAGGATGACAACTCTCGGTGGCGTGGCGCATTGATGAGATTGCTTCTGTTCCATACTCATTTCTGGCTTTTCTCCTCCGTGTCCTCCGTTCCTCCGCGTTGGGTTCCTCTGGACCGGATTGCGGGACATGGAGTTGGGCTACAATCAGCCACACCTTGGAGGACCCCTTGAGGACCTGCATCGCTGCGGCGGCGGTCTACCTGTTGATCGCCGGCGCCGCGCCGGCCCAGTCACCCACCGCACAGAGCACCCCCGCATCCCGCGCGGATAGCGGCGAGCTGCGCGCCGCCCGCTATCTCGACCACGTCCGCAGCGACCCTTCTCTGCTGCTGGAGTTCGTCCGCCGCATGCCCAAGGGCGGCGACCTGCACAACCACCTCAGCGGCGCGGTCTATGCCGAGAGCTACCTGCGCTACGCCGCCCAGGACAATCTCTGCCTCAACCGCCAGACGCTGGAACTGGCGCAGGCTACTCCCGCGCAGGAGCCCGCCGGAGGGGACGGCCACGCCGCAGCAGTCTGCGATTCTTCCAAGAATCTCGTCCCCGCGCGCCAGGCGCTCAGCGATTCCGTGCTCTATCGCGAGACGATCAACGCCTGGTCGATGCGCAGCTTCCACGCCAACAACGAGTCCGCCGCCGACCACTTCTTCGACTCCTTCCGCAAGTTCGGTCCCGCCACGCGCGATCACGTTCCCGAGATGCTCGCCGAGGTGGTATCACGCGCCGGCCACGAAAACGTGCAGTACCTGGAACTCATCCTCGATCCCACCAAGAAGCAGCCGGCGTGGCGCGTGGGCGTGGGCATGGGGCTGCACGACAACGATTTCGCCGCCCTGCGCCGGCAACTGCTCGACAAGCAGATCGACCGTGTCGTGGCCGCCGCCCGCCTCGATCTCGACGACGCGGAAAAGAAGATGGCGCAAATCCTCCGCTGCGGCACCCTCGACGCCGATCCCGGCTGCGACGTCACGGTTCGCTACATCTACGAGGTGCACCGCGCGCTGCCGCCCGATCAGGTGTTCGCCGAGATGGTCGCCGGCTTCGAGATGGCCAACGCCGACCCGCGCATCGTCGCTGTGAACCTCGTCATGCCCGAGGACGCCTACGTCTCCATGCGCGACTTCGATCTGCACATGAAGATGCTGGCCTACCTGCGCATCGTCTACCCGAAAGTGCGGCTGACCCTGCATGCCGGCGAACTGGCCCCCCAACTGGTCCCGCCGGAAGGATTGCGCTTCCACATTCGCGAGTCGGTGGAGGTCGGCCACGCCGAGCGCATCGGCCACGGCGACGACATCATGCACGAGCGCGACCCCATCGGCCTGCTCAAGGAAATGGCCAGGCGCCGCGTCCTGGTGGAAATCTGCCTCACCAGCAACGACCTGATCCTCGGCCTGCGCGGCGCGCAGCATCCCTTGCCGATGTACCTGCGCTACGGCGTCCCGGTCGCGCTGGCCACCGACGATGAAGGCGTTTCCCGCTCCGACCTGGTGCGGGAGTTCGTGCGCGCCATTCAGACGTACAACCTCAAGTACTCCGACCTCAAACGCATGGTGCGCGACAGCGCCGAGCACAGCTTCCTCCC
>DASUBK010000265.1:0-2544 GCA_035763305.1 Terriglobales bacterium
ACTTCAATCCACATGTGCGCCACGCAAAAAAGATGAAGCAATTCGAACGGGCTACCTTCATCGGCAAACAGATGAACAAAGACAAGGCGCTACAAGTGAAATACCGCTGGGTCCCGATAATCGGCACTACACGCGATGGACGGCCGAAGATATTCACACCCCGCTTGCGTCCAGGAGTAACGGTGAAGGAAGGAGGCCAAGCCATGCTACGGGCCGCCGAAGGACTTGCAAAGACTATCGCAAGCCAGCTTCATGCTAAATGAGTCGCGGGCAGCCCTTGTGCGCGGATGGTAGAATCGAAAATGTCGGGCATCGGTCCCGCGCGACGCATCCTCGCCAACCCCGCCAGGTCCGGAAGGAAGCAACGGTAACGGGTTCTTGCGTGTGCAGCGGGGTTTCCGGTGCCCGGCTTTTTTCATTGTTGATCGCCGACGATTGCCGATTTGGTCGAACCGCTGATTCCGCTGATTTACGCTGATCAACTTCTGCTGTTTGGATCAGCGTGGATCAGGACAATCGGCGGTTCGCTGTTTCCTGCGAATGCGCTAACCTAGGCAGCAGCGATGGCGACCACCACCACATCCAAGCTGACCCCCGCGAGCGGCGCGATCGAGCGCTACTTCGAGGTGTCGCTGTTCCTGCTGGTAGTCACCGGCTTCCTCACCCTGGCGAGCACCGGGCGACTGGACCCGCTGTCGCTGGCCATGGTATCGCTGGCGCTGATCGCCCGCGGCTACCTGCTGCTGCGCAACCGCGCTGCGGTCATCCCCGAGAAATACGACACCACGCTGACTCTGTCGTACCTGCTGTTTTACGCGGCGGACTACTTCCTGATCTCCGACAGCTTCGTCACCGCCAGCGTGCACCTGGTGCTGTTCAGCCTGGTGGTGAAGCTGTTCTCGGTGCGGCGCGATCGCGATTATCTCTACCTGGCGATGCTGTCGTTCCTGTCGGTGCTGGCGGCGGCGGTTCTGACCGTGGACACCGTGTTCCTGGCGGCGTTCTCCATCTTCCTGCTGCTGGGCATCACCACCTTCGTCAGCTTCGAGATGCGGCGCTCGGCGACGGCCGACCCGCACCGCGCCACCGCGCCGCGCGTGCCCAGCCGGGTGATGAACGCGCTCACCAGCGCGGGTGTGGTGCTGATGCTGGCCATCCTGGTGGGTTCGGTAGTGCTGTTCTTTGTGCTGCCGCGCCTGTCGGCGGGGTATCTCAGCTCGCTGGCGCCGCACAGCGAATTCTCCAGCGGCTTCAGCGACCACGTTCAACTGGGCGAGATCGGGCAGATCAAGCAGACCGACAACGTGGTCATGCACATCCAGGTGGAGGGCGACGTCAAGGGCGGAAGCTTCTCCGAGATGAAGTGGCGCGGCATCGCGCTCAACAGGTTCGACGGCACCACCTGGTCGAATCCCGCTTCGCAGGAAAACGAAATGGCGCCGGGCAGCGCCAACACGCGCTACGACCTGCTCGGCATCCAGATCAAGCGCCACAACCTGAATCCCTACACCGCGGATTACCGGCGCGCGCGCTCGTTCTCCTACCGCGTGGTGATGGAGCCGATCGGGACGCCAGTGATCTTCCTCGCCTACGTGCCCTGGCAGGTGCAGGCCAACGTGCGCGAGATCAGCGTGGACGACAGCGGCTCGGTCTTCAATGCCGATCACTACCACCTGGTCGATACCTACCGCGCCTTTGCCCTGCTGCCGCAGCCCTCGCGCGAAGAACTGCAGGCCGCCGGCGGCACCATACCGCACGACATCGTGCTGGCCGACACCGGCCTGCCGGAGGAACTCGATCCCCGGGTCAAGGAGTTGACAGAGAAGGTCACGGGCGAGGCGGCGTCGCCCTACGACAAGGCTGCGGCGGTCGAGCAATTCCTGCGCACTCAGTACAGCTACACGCTGTTCATGGGTCCGGAGCGGCCCAAGGATCCCATCAGCTACTTCCTCTTCGAACGCAAGCAGGGACACTGCGAGTACTTTGCCTCGGCGATGGCGGTGATGCTGCGCACCATCGGCATTCCGTCGCGGGTGGTGAACGGCTTCCGTGGCGGGCAGTACAACGACCTCACCGGGCAGTACATCATCCGCGGCCGCGATGCGCACTCCTGGGTCGAGGCCTACATTCCCGGCTACCAGTGGATCAGCTTCGATCCCACGCCGCCCGACCCGCGCCCGGTGATCAACCCGGAGTGGGGGCGCTTCCTGCTCTACATGGACGCGGCCAAGGAGTTCTGGCGGGAGTGGGTGATCAACTACGACTTCATGCACCAGCGGACGCTCGGCACCGCAGCCACCAGCAACGGCCGGCGCATGGCGTTCGACCTGCAGCACTGGGTGCGGCGGCAGTACTTCGAGTTGGTGCGGCGGGCCTTTCACATGCATCGCAGCATGTCGGAGAATCCATGGCAGTGGAGCGGCGGGGCGCTGGGCGGCTGCCTGCTGATTGTGCTTTTGTCGTTGTCGCCCCTGATCTGGCGGACGCTGCGACGGAATTCCCTGGCCCGCAACCCGCGGCGGGCGCCGCAGCAGGCGGCCAGCA
>DASUBK010000266.1:0-3121 GCA_035763305.1 Terriglobales bacterium
ATCCGCGGCCACCGCCGCACCTACATCGGCGCCCTGCCCGGCCAGATCATCCAGATGATGAAGAAGGCGGGCACCAAGAACCCGGTCTTTATGCTCGACGAAGTGGACAAGATGAGCATGGACTTCCGCGGCGACCCGTCGGCGGCGCTGCTGGAAGTGCTCGACCCCGAGCAGAACTTCATGTTCGTGGACCACTACCTCGACGTGGAGTACGACCTGTCGCAGGTGTTCTTCATCGCCACCGCCAACGTGATGCACACCATCCCGGCGGCCCTGCAGGACCGCATGGAAGTGCTGCGCCTGCACGGCTACACCGAGGCGGAGAAGATCGAGATCGCCAAGCAGTTCCTGGTGCGCAAGCAGCGCGAGCAGGCCGGCTTGACGGAAAAGAACTGCTCCTTCAGCGACGAGGCGATCGTCGGCATCATCCGCAACTACACGCGCGAAGCCGGAGTGCGCAACCTGGAGCGCGAGATCGGCAACGTCTGCCGCAAGGTGGCGCGGCGCGTGGTGAAGAGCGGGCAGGAGTACAGCATCGCCATCACCGGCGAGAATGTGGCCGAGTTCCTGGGCGTGGCCAAGTTCCGCGACAGCATGGTGCACGAGAAGAGCGAAGTCGGGCTGGTCACCGGCCTGGCGTGGACGGAGGTCGGCGGCTCCATCCTCAGCACCGAGGTATCGGTGGTCGAGGGTAAGGGCAAGCTGATCCCCACCGGCAAGCTGGGCGAGGTGATGCAGGAGTCGGCGCAGGCGGCGTTTACCTACGTGCGCTCGCGCTCGCGGCGGCTGGGCTTGCCGCGCGACTTCTACCGCAACATCGACATCCACGTGCACGTGCCGGAGGGCGCGATTCCGAAAGACGGGCCTTCCGCCGGGATCACCATCGCGACGGCGATTGCCAGCGCGGTGGCGAAGATTCCGGTGCGGCGCGACATCGCCATGACCGGGGAAATCACGCTGCGCGGCAAGGTGCTGCCCATCGGCGGACTGAAAGAGAAGCTGCTGGCGGCGCATCGCGCGGGCATCTTCGAGGCCATCATCCCCAAGGAGAACGAGAAGGACCTGGCCGAGGTGCCGGAGAACCTGCGCAACGCCATGAAGATTCACCCCGTGGATACCATGGACGAGGTGCTGGCGATCGCGCTGGAGCGGCCGCTTCCGCCGTCACCGGAAGTCGACGAGGAAAGCGCGCCCATGATCGCACCCACGGCAGGTGCGGGAGAGCATCCCAGCGCACACCAGTAACACGTAGCCGCAGGCGCCCTCGCCTGCGGTGCCTCAGATTGGTAGCCCCGCGCGCCCGCGCGCGGGGCTTCTGTTTTGGATTGGACTGCGCGACCTCGCGCGCCAGGCTTCTATTCGCGAGAACCAGATTGAGACTAATCGATAATCTCGATTGCCACGGGACAACCCTTTGCGGCGAGGTCGTGGATCAGTTGCATGAAATCTTGTACGAGATCTCTGACGACGGGTGCAGCAGAGTGAAGATTCTTCAACTTGATCGAATAGGGTACTTCGATCTTGTTGATTGACCCTGTTGCGATGCTATCCGCTAGCGCGTTGAAATTTCGGCCGTGCCATGCTGGTGCGCCAACCTCGCGGAAGACTGCGTCGTAAAAATCGTCTCTCGTCGCCCATCCTCTCGCATCTAGAAGAATCGTTCTCATCGCTACTCCGGCTTGGGCACAAACTGGTATCCCAGCCCGCGAATGGTGATCAGGTGGCGCGGCTTGGCGGGATCCTTTTCGATGTACCGGCGCAGGCGCACGATGAAATTGTCGATGGCCCGCGTCTCCGTCTCCTCGCTCAGGTCCCAGACGTTCTCCAGCATCTCCTTGCGCGACACAGCCCGCCCGCTGTGGCGGATGAGATAGCGCAACAGCTCGCCTTCCATCATGGTCAGCTGGTACACCTTTGCGCCGGAGGTGATCTGCATTTTCCCGAAGTCCACTTGCGTGTTGTCGAAGGTGAACACTTCCGGCTCGCGCTGCTGGCCGTTCACCGGCGCTGATTGCCAGTCCTTCCGCCGCAGCAGGCTGCGCATGCGCGCCAGCAGGATGTCGAGGTTAAAGGGCTTAGGCAGGTAATCGTCGGCGCCGGCCTCGAAGCCCTTGAGCACGTCCTCCGGACGCCCGCGCGCGGTGAGCATCAGCAGCGGCACGAAATGCTGCGCGTCGCGCAGTTCACGGGCGACGGTGAATCCGTCCTTGCCCGGCAGCATGATGTCGAGAATCACGGCGTCGTAGGTCTGCTTTTCCCCCAGCAGCCGCTGCAGCGCGTCTTCGCCGCTCTCCACGATTTCGATGGCGTGGCCCTCGGCTTCGAGGTTAAAGCGCAACCCCTGCGCCAGGTGCGGCTCGTCTTCCACCACCAGGATGCGGCTCATGCGCGGTATTTCCTCGGCAGGCGAATGGTAAAGGTGCTGCCGCGGCCCTCGCCGGCGCTCGCGGCGACGATCTCGCCTCCATGGCGGCGCACGATGGAACGCACGATGAAAAGCCCCAGCCCCGTGCCCCGCACCGTGCTGGTGACCTTGGCCGGAATCCGGTAAAAGCGTTTGAAGATGCGCTTCAGCTCGGCGCTCGGAATGCCCACGCCGTTGTCGCGCACCCGCAGTTCGGCGGTATCCATGTCGGGCGTCAGCAGGTCCACGACAATCTTCTTCTCCGCGGGCGTGTACTTCACCGCGTTGTCGAGCAGGTTGGCGACCACGGTGCGCAACTCCTCGCGATTGCCGAAGACGGTGACGTCGCTCTGCGGCGTGCGATCGAGCTTCAGAGCGCCGTTGACGAGGTGATGGCGCAGCGCCGCCAACTCCACCGACTCCTTCACCACGGCGGCGAAATCCACCGCCTCGCGATGGCTCTCGCTGGTGCCGTGCCGCGCCTCGCCCGCCTTCAGCACCTGCTCCACCGTGCCCAGAAGCCGGTCGGTATCCTCCAGCATGATGCGGTAGAAATCGCGGCGCTCGCTGTCGTTTAGCTGCCGCTGTTGCAGGGTCTGCAGGTAGAGACGGATGGAGGCGACCGGGGTTTTCAGCTCGTGGGTGACGGCGTTGAGGAAGCTGTCCTGCTGCTCGTTGCGGCGGATTTCGCGCACCAGGAAGACGGTGTTGAGCACC
>DASUBK010000267.1:0-4250 GCA_035763305.1 Terriglobales bacterium
GTGCCGCCGGCGACGCTGGCCAACACTCCGCGCATCGACCAGGTGATGAAGGACGGCAAGCTGATGCTGTCCATCTCCGATGCCATTGCGCTGGCGCTGGAGAACAACCTCGACCTGGCGATCGCCCGCTATAACCTGCCCATCGCCGATACCGACGTGCTGCGCACCAAGGCCGGCGGTCAGGTGTTAGGTGTTGCGACCGGCGTCGTCTCCGGCACCCCGGGCGGCGGCGTCGGTGGGTTGGGGGGTGGCGCTTCCGGTGCCGGCGCGGGCGGCACGGCGGCCGGTGCGGGCGGCGCGGGCGGTGGCGCCGGCGGCCTGGTGCAATCCACCCTGGGCAGCGGCTCAGCCATCCAGTCCTTCGATCCGGTCGTCTCCGGCACTCTGGAGATCAACCACGCCGCCCAGCCACTGACCAACCTCGTCACCTCCGGCGTGCCCTCGCTGCAACAGCACACCGCGATCGGGAATTTCACTTACAACCAGGGATTTGCCACCGGCACCAGCCTCCAGGTCCTCTTTCAGAACTCCCGCCTCATCGACAACACCAAGTTCTCCACCCTGGAGCCGGCGCTCAGCTCCTACTTCCGCGTCCAAATCCGCCAGCACCTGCTCTCCGGTTTCGGCTTCGGCCCCAACATGCGTTTTATCCGTATCGCCAAGAACAATCGCGAGATTTCCGACATCGCCTTCCGCGAGCAGATCATCGCTACCGTCACCCAGATCCAGAACATCTACTGGGACCTGGTGAGCGCCTTCGAAGACGTGCAGGTGAAGCAGCGCTCGCTGGAGCTGGCGCAGAAAACCCTCTCCGACAACCAGGCGCAGGTGAAGCTCGGCACGCTCCCGCAGATTGAAGTCACGCGCGCCGAGAGCGTCGTCGCCGCCCGCAACCAGGACCTGATCATCGCCCAGTCCACCCTGCAGCTGCAGAGCCTGCTGATGAAGAACGCCATCAGCCGCAGCCTCGACGACCAATTCCTCGCCGACGCGCAGGTGATCCCCACCGATTCCATGGCCATCCCCAAGCAGGAGCAGGTGGAGCCGGTCCGCGACCTGATCACCACGGCGCTGGGACACCGCCCGGAGCTGGCGCAGGCGCGCATCGACCTGACCAACCGCCAGATCAGCCGCAAGTCGGTGAACAATAACCTGCTGCCCTCCACCGATCTGATCGCCTGGTACGGTGGCTCGGGCCTGGCCGGGCAGCCCAATCCGCTCTCGCCTCCGCAGGTCAGCTTCGGGCCCGGTTTCTCCGACGCTTTTTCAAAAATATTCAGCAACGATTTTCCTGATTATGCGGTCGGATTGCAGATCAACATCCCCATCCGCAACCGCCAGGCCCACGCCGACCAGGTGCGCTCCGAGCTGGAGTACCGCCAGGCCGAACTGCGCCTGCAGCAGTTGCAGAACCAGATCAACATCGACGTGCGCAACGCGCAGTTCAACATGCAGCAGGACCGCGCCCGCGTCGAGGCCGCCCGCCAGGCGCGCGACCTGGCGCAGCATTCGCTCGATATCGAGCAGCAGAAGTTCAAGCTCGGCGCTTCCACCAGCTTTGACGTGCTGACGGCGCAGAGCAATCTCGGCGTCGCCGAGTCCACGCTGGTCACGGCTTTGTCGCAGTATGAAAAGTCGCGCGTCGACCTGGATCGCGCCACGGGTACGTCGCTGACCCATCTCGGCATCGAAATCGAGGACGCGGAACGCGGGCGGGTGCAGAACCTGCCGCATGTGGAAGGCGCTACGCCGCGTCCCGAGGTGTCTCCGGTGATGCCGCCGGCTCAGTCGCAGCAACAACCGAACTGAGAACGAAGAACAAAGAACGAAGAACAAAGAACTGGCAACTGAGAACTGGCAACTGACAACTGGCAACTGGCAACTGGGAACTGGGAACAGATATGGCCACCGCAGAACAGCACAACTTGCCCGCGGACGGTACTATGAAAGTGAGTTCCGTACCCATGAAACCGGCAACCCAGGCACCTGTCCGCGTGCTCATCGCCGACGACCAGCGCGATGTGCTGGAAGCGTTGCGCCTGCTGCTCAAAAACGAGGGCTACCACATCGAGGCGGTCACCTCGCCCGCGGCCGTGATCCGCGAGCTGCAGTCGCAGGACTTCGAGATCGCCCTCATCGACCTCAACTACGCCCGCGATACCACCTCCGGACAGGAGGGCCTCGACCTGCTCAGCCAGATCATGGCCATCGACAGCACCTTGCCGGTGATCGTCATGACCGCCTGGGGCAGCGTCGAGCTGGCGGTGGAAGCCATGCGCCGCGGCGCCCGCGACTTCATCCAGAAGCCGTGGGAGAACGCCCGCCTCATGGCCATCCTGCGCACGCAGATCGAACTCAACCGCGCCCTGCGCCGCAGCAAGCAGTTGGAAGCCGAGAATCGCCTGCTGCGCTCCGAGGGCATGCCCACCTTCATCGCCGAGTCCGACGCCATGAAGCCGGTGCTGGAGCTGATCTCGCGCGTGGCGCCCTCCGACGCCAACGTCCTCATCACCGGCGAGCACGGCAGCGGCAAGGAGGTGGTGGCGCGCACCATCCACGCGCTGTCGCAGCGCGCGTCACGCCCGCTGGTGACGGTCAACACCGGCGGCCTGCCCGAGGGCGTCTTCGAGAGCGAACTGTTCGGCCACGTGAAGGGCGCCTTCACCGACGCCAAGAGCGACCGCGTGGGACGATTCGAGTTGGCCCACGGCGGCACGCTCTTCCTCGACGAAATCGCCAACGTTCCGCTGTCGCAGCAGGCCAAGCTGTTGCGCGTGCTGGAAACCGGCGAGATGGAGCGTGTCGGCTCGTCCAAGACGACCAAGGTGGACGTGCGCATCATCTCCGCCACCAATGCCGACTTGAACAAGGAAGCATCCGAGGCGCGTTTCCGCCAGGACCTGCTCTTCCGCCTCAACACCGTCGAGATCCATATCCCGCCGCTGCGCGAGCGGCGCCAGGACGTTCCGCTGCTGGCCATGCATTTCCTGCGCCAGTACGCGCAGCGCTACCGCAAGCAGGTGGCCGGATTCGAGACCGCGTCCATGCAGGCGCTGCTCGACTACTCCTGGCCGGGCAACGTGCGCGAGCTGGACCACGCGGTGGAGCGCGCCGTGCTGCTGGCGCAAGGCGAGCACGTGCGCACCAGCGACCTCGGCCTGCGCAGCACCCGCGATCCCGCCACCGGCGCGCAGCGGCTCGAGGACATGAGCCTGGAGGACGTCGAGTCCACGCTCATCCGCAAGGCGCTGGCCCGCTACTCCGGCAACATCAGCCAGGCTGCCGAAGCGCTCGGCCTGAGCCGCAGCGCGCTCTACCGCCGGCTGCAAAAATACGGGATCTGAGATTGGGTGATTTGGTGATTGGGTGATTTGGCGATAGGCCCGGCTCCAAAGGTTTAACCGGCCCCTCAGATTCGGTCCATCACCCAATCACCCAATCCAGTGACGATCCACGAGTGACCATTTCCGCCGTGGCGCGTCTACTGCCTCAGCCATTAGCGATCAGCCATCAGGCAGAGGTGCCGTTCTGGCTGATAGCTGACGGCAGATGGCTGACGGCTTGGCTGATGCAGACCGAAGTACAATCGGTTCACGCGATGAGCGATTTTCCCAACCCCGCGGACGATGTGGGGCTGCCGCCGGTTCGTCACGTTGGCCCGCCGCGCCGCCGCATCTCGCACGAGAACCGCGTGCTGTGGCTGGCCATCGCCGCCGGCGCCGTGCCCGCGCTCATCGCCTTCGCGGTGCTGTTCACCGGCGACTTCACTCCCAAGACGCAGTGGACGCTGGCCATCCTCATGATGCTCTTCTGGGTGGGATTTGCCAGCGCGGTGCGCTCCACCGTGGTGCGCCCGCTGCAGACCCTGGCCAACATGCAGGCGGCGCTGCGCGAAGGCGACTTCTCCATGCGCGCCCGCGCCGCCGGCTCGCAGGATGCCCTCGGCGAGCTGATGCTGGAGATCAACGAGCTCTCCGAGACGCTTCGCCAGCAGCGCCTCGGCGCCATGGAGGCCAGCGCGCTGCTGGGCGCGGTGATGTCGGAGATCGACGTCGCCGTCTATGCCTTCGACTCGCAGCAGCGACTCCGCCTGGCCAATCGCGCCGGCGAGCGCTTGCTGGCGCAGAACGTCGAACGCCTGCTGGGCAAGACGGCCACGGAACTCGGTCTCGCCGAATGTCTGCAGGGCGAGTCGGCGCGCACCCTGGAAAAAGTTTTTCCCGGACGCGCCGGGCGCTTCGGCATGCGCC
>DASUBK010000268.1:0-2514 GCA_035763305.1 Terriglobales bacterium
GTCGATTGCACCGTTTCCGGTGCTGATTGGGGAAAGTAATAGTGCCATCAGATCTCGTTGATTCCACAGAAGGGCGGGGGGGAGGGGTGGGTCGCGTCTAAGGTTTACCGAGAAACAACGCTGCGACGCCCAAGAAAAACCCCGGCCGTGGGCGGCCGGGGTACACCCGTTTGGCGCCCGCGTGCTTAACCTTTCCGCTTCTGCCCGATCTGCTTGCTCATCTTCTTTTCCTGCTCGCGCAGTTCCGGGGTGAGGTTGTCGCCGAAGTCCTCGGCCTCGAACAGCGGCCGGATCTCGACTTCCGTGCCGCCGTCGAAGGGCGCCTTCTTCAGCCAGTCAATCGCGTCCTGCAGCGACTTGACCTTCCACAGCCAGAAGCCGGCGACCAGGTCGCGCGTCTCGGCGAAGGGGCCGTCGATCACCGTCCGCTGCTTGCCGGAGAAGCGCACGCGCGCGCCTTTGGAGCTGGGGTGAAGGCCGTCAGCCGCCAGCATCACGCCGGCCTTGACCAGTTCTTCGTTGAACTTGCCCATCTCCGTGAGCAGCTCGGTGGAGGGCATCACGCCCGCTTCCGAATCCTTGTTGGCTTTGACCAGTACCATTACTCGCATGGTTCATTCTCCTTCATGATTTCGTTCCGCCCGCGGGCGGCGGAGGATTTCCGATTTACGGCTTTTGATTTCTGATTGGCCCGTGAGCATCCGCAGGCGGAGGCGCCCTTCGACAAGCTCAGGGCAGGCTCTGCGGCTACGTGATTCCGGACGGGACGTCGTTACTCCGCCGGCAGGTTGGGCAGCTCCAGCACCGGGCGGACCTCGACCGTGCCTTTGCGGGCGCCCGGGATGCGGGCGGCGATGGCGATGGCTTCGTCGAGGTCTTTCGCCTCCACCATGAAATAACCGCCCAGTTGCTCGCGCGTCTCCGCGAACGGGCCGTCCATGACGGTGCGCTTGCCTTCGCGCACGCGCACGCTGGTGGCGGTTGCGACCGGCTGCAGCGGCGACGCCGCCAGGTACTGGCCCTTGGCCTTCAGGTGGTGCGCCAGTTGGGTGGACTCGTCATAGCAGCGCGCCCGTTCCGGCTCGGTCCAGGCCTGCTCGTCGGCGTAGATCAGCAACATGTATTTCATGGGTGGCTCCAAGAAGGTTGTTAGTTGTTGGTTCTTAGTTGTTAGTTGCTGGACGTCGTCGCATGGCTTGCCTGACATGAGAAACGAAGGACAAGAACCAACGACTAACAACTAACAACTAACGACTAACAACTAACGACTAACAACTAACAACTAACAACGACGGTTTTGCGTGGTCATTGTGATCCTCCGTCAGTAGATCGAACCGGCCCGTCGCAAATCGACACCCCACCCGAAAAAAAATTTAAAATTCTTGGATGCCCCACGAAGCCGCTGCTGCCGTGGAATCAGTCTACCGCTCCGACTGGGGCCGCATCGTGGCCACCCTGATCGGCCTGCTGGGCGACTTCGACCTGGCGGAAGAGTATGCCCAGGAAGCATTTACGGCCGCCCTGAACCAGTGGCCCGAGGAAGGAGTTCCCGAGTTCCCGCGCGCCTGGATCGTGCAGACCGCGCGCCACAAGGCCATTGACCGCATGCGCCGGCAGCACCTGTTCGACGAGAAGCTGCAGCCGCAAATCCTGCACGAACTCGGGCCCGGCAGCTACCAGCCGGAGTACCAGGGCGACGAGATCCCCGACGAGCGCCTGCGCCTGATCTTCACCTGCTGTCACCCGGCGCTGGCGGAGGAGGCGCAGGTGCCGCTGACGCTGCGCACCCTTTGCGGCCTGGAAACCGACGAAATCGCCCGCGCCTTCCTGGTGCCGGTACCCACGATGGCGCAGAGGCTGGTGCGCGCCAAGCGCAAGATTCGCGACGCGCGCATTCCGTACGTCGTGCCCGCCGCGGGTGAGATGGCGGAGCGCCTGGAAGCGGTGCTGACCGTCATCTACCTGGTGTTCAGCGAGGGGTATGCCGCCACGCGTGGGGAATCGCTGGTGCGCGCCGACCTGTGCGCCGAAGCCATCCGCCTGGCGCGGCTGCTGCGCGAGTTGATGTCGCCGCGACTGAAGGAGAACGCATGGAGGCCGGCCGACTCGGCCGGCGCTCCGCCGCAGGAGATAACCGGTCTCCTGGCCCTGATGCTGCTGCACGACGCCCGGCGCGAATCCCGCAGCGACGAGAAGGGCGAGCTGGTGGTGCTGGAGGAGCAGGACCGCACGCTCTGGAACCGCAGGCAGATCGATGAGGCTCTTCCTCTGGTCGCGGAGGCGCTGCAGTCGCAACCCGGCCCCTATGCGCTGCAGGCCGCCATCGCCGGCGAGCATTGCAAGGCGGCGCGCGCAGACGACACCAACTGGCGCGCCATCGTGGGTTTTTATGACCAACTGCTTCGGCTCGAGGATTCGCCTATCGTGGCGCTGAATCGGGCGGTCGCGGTGGCGATGGCGGAGGGACCGCGCGCCGCCCTGAATCTGATCGAAGAGCTGGAAGAGGATCTGGAC
>DASUBK010000269.1:0-4089 GCA_035763305.1 Terriglobales bacterium
CCGCTCAGTTGCATGCCCGCCACCCGGCCGTCTTTCATGATGGCGAAGGTGATCGAGACTTTGCCCTTCTTCATCAGCGGCGGCCGCGCCACCTCGGGGATGAGGTTGTACCAGTTCTGCCGCACGTCATGCAGCACTCGCGACAGGTAGGGCCCGAAGTCCACCCCCATGGTGTCGCTGAGCACCTCCATGTTGCCGCGCACCTGGCCCTGTCCCGGCTGCCCCAGTCCGAAGTCGCCCGCTTGCCCACCGCCTCCGCCGCGCGATGCTGCCGCTCGCGCCGCGTCCGAAATCATTGACCCCGGCGACATTCCGCCCATGCCGAACGGGTTTGGCCTCGCCGCTTGCGGAGGCGTCTGCAACTGCGGTTGCGGATGCGTCTGCGGCGGCGGCGCCGGCGATCCCCCGCCCGGCTGCGCCGGAGGCTGGGCCTGCGCCATCTGCGGCGGCGCTTGTTGCGGCGCCGGTTTCGGCGACGGCGTTCCCCCGGGCCCCGGCGCTCCCGGCGGCCGCACATCGCGCAAACGGTCCAGCGCCTGGCGGTCCAGCTTCGGCGCCCGCGACATGGCAATGCGGTTCTTGTCGGAGATGATGTTGCTCTTGGGCGGCTGCGTCACCTTCTGCGCGTCCGGCGGCAATTCCAGGAAGGTCGCGTCCTTGTCGCGCAGCATCTGCTCCGCCGGGCTCACCACCAGGAAATGTTGCGTGGGGAAAATCTTGGGAGACAGGATGAACGCCAGGATTATCAGCAGGTGGGCAACCACCGAAATCCAGAACGCCTCGCGCTTGCGCGACCGCGCCAGGTCGTCCTGCAACTGCAGCAGCAGGATGGGAACCTCGTGCAGGTGCTCGATCCCGTCATCCCGGGATTGGCTGGGGTCCGGTGCCGGGGGGCCGGGAGGGATTTCGGTAATGGCCATGAAGACTGGTGCCGCCTGGAAATGCGATGCGCAACCGCGCCGGCCGGATGCGGTTTCTCCCTGCTACACGGGCCTCGGGCCACCCTGCCCGAAGCTGAGGGTATCTGCGTACCAGTGTAGTAGCTGGGACCAGTCTACTACGCTTACCCGCGCCGCCCTCGCGCCTCCGGTAATTTTCCCGGGTCGCTCGGCTATAACCCCGGCCCACCGCGCCGGTTGCTGCGCGCTTTGTAAAGTTCTGTAGTGGAAAGAGATCCTGAACCACTGTCATCCTGAGCGCGCAAAGAACCCTACCGCCACCTGAATCGCAGATCACCAGATCACCAGTTCACCCGATCACCAGATTGCTACAATTCCTCCCTTGCCCTCGACCCTCAACGTCGCTGTCGTCGGCGCCGGCGTCTTCGGCCGCAATCACGCCCGTGTCTACCATGACCTTTCCCTCGCCGGCGATCTCATCCGCCTCGCCGGCATCGTGGACTCCGACTTCGCCCGCGCCTCCGCCATCGCCGCCGAGTTCCAGACCCGCGCCTTCCGCACCATCTCCGAACTGGTCGCCGGCACTCACGTTGACGCTGCCTCCGTCGCTGTTCCCACCATCCACCACTGCGCCGTGGCCCGCGAACTGATGCAGGCCGGCATCGACGTGCTCATCGAAAAGCCGCTGGCCACCACCCTCGCCGAGGCCGACGAACTCATCCGCGCCGCCGCCGCTCACGGCCGCATCGTCCAGGTGGGGCACCTCGAGCGCTTCAATCCCGCCGTGCGCGCCACCATCCCACTGCTCAATCGCCCCATGTTCTTCGAGGTCCACCGCCTCAGCGTCTTCAGCCCGCGCGCGCTCGACGTGGATGTCGTTCTCGATCTCATGATCCATGACCTCGACGTCGTGCTGTCGTTCGTCTCCTCGCCCATCGCCGACATCCGCGCCGTCGGTCTGCCCATCCTTTCGCCCAAGGTGGATATCGCCAACGTGCGCATGGACTTTCAAAACGGCTGCGTCGCCAACTTCACCGCCAGCCGCGTCTCCACCGAGCGCGTGCGCAAGCTGCGCTTTTTCCAGCCGCGCCAGTACATCTCCCTCGATTACTCGCGTCAGGACGTGCTCGTCTTCACCGTGGACAACTCGCCCAAGAAGCCGCTGCCCAGCGCCCAGCAAATCCGCACCGGCAAACTCGATCTTGGCGAACTGATCGAAACCCTCGCCCAGCATCATGGCGTCGCCCCCATTCCCGATCCCACTCGCCCGGGCACCCAGGCCCCTTCCGCCGCCGAACAAATCGCAAATCAGAAATCAACAATCACCAATGTTTCTCCCCTTCCCGGAATCTCGATGTCCAAACCACCTGTCGCCTCCGAAGAGCCGCTGAAAGCCGAGCTGCGCTCCTTCCTCGACGCCGTCCGCCGCCGCACGACTCCTGTGGTCACCCTCGATGACGGCCGCCGCGCTCTCGCCGCCGCTTTGCAAATCCTCGACACCATCGCCGCCCACGCCCGCCGCGCCAACCTCTCTTAGAACGGGTAGGCCCCGGCGCCCTCGCCGGGGCGGTCGCTTGTAGAACCCAAAATTACGTAGCCGCAGGCACCCTCGCCTGCGGCCGACTTCACCGCGATGCGATCAATGTCCGGCATTCGCAGCCAATCCATAAGGGCACGGCTTCAGCCGTGCCGCACGGAGCTACAATGAAAGCGGCTTCAGCCGCTCAGGGAGTGTATGGCAGCGAAACGCCATTGGATGGTCACCGCTGGCCTGATTAGCGGGTTCATCATCATCGGCTTCATCGTCGCGGGTGCAATTCTCGTGATTGTGACCCGAGGCTTCCATTGGAGGGATTTGATGGGGGCAGCTTTAGTAGTTCCTCTTGATTGGCTCTATCCTTAGGGAACTCCTGCGCCCTGATGAGGAGCTCACCGACCATTCCCCGCGTTGACAACCCCTACCCCTTCCCTTAAACTATCTACTTTGCTGTCCTGCGGTTGCCCGCCTCGGGGGACTCTTGTCCCCACTCTGGGTCAACTCAGCGGTTTCTTAGGTTCTTTTTCTGGGAGAGTTTGCATGTCTACCTATTTCCCCAAAGAGGGGGAAATCGTGCGCAAGTGGTACGTCGTGGATGCCTCCGGGCAGACCCTGGGCCGCCTCGCTGCCCGCGTCGCGCGCGTGCTGGCGGGCAAGGAAAACCCTCGCTACACGCCCTTCCTCGACACCGGCGACCACGTCGTCGTGGTTAACGCCGACAAGGTCAAGCTCACCGGCCTCAAGGCCGAGAGCAAGGTCTATCGTCATTACACCGGATATCCCGGCGGCCTGCGCGAGGAAGAGTTCGTCAAGCGCTTCCAGCGCAAGCCGGAACTGATTGTCCAGGAAGCGGTCGAAGGCATGCTGCCCAAGAGCAAGCTGGGCCGCGCCATGGCCAAGAAGCTGAAGGTCTACCGCGGCGACAAGCACCCGCACACCGCGCAGAAGCCGGAAGCTCTGCAACCGGCCAAACGCGCGTAAGGTGCAGTGATTGTGTGGCACGGGTCTCTGACCCGTGCAAAGCCAGAACCAGCGCTCCATTGGCGCTAGAATTTTAGAAGGGAAAATAGCTCGCAGACTCACAAGCTGAGAGCTGACAGCTGATAGCTATCATGGCAGATCGAGTCGAATATTACGGTACCGGCCGGCGCAAGTCCTGCGTCGCCCGCGTCTTCCTCCGCCCCGGCGACGGCAAGTTCCAGGTCAACGACCGCCCCTTCGAGCAGTACTTCGTCACCGAAGTGCAGCGCATCGTGGCTCGCCAACCGCTGGTCACCAGCGAGACGGCGAACTCCTTCGACGTGGTCGCCACCTGCTCCGGCGGCGGCATCAACGGCCAGGCTGGCGCGGTCCGCATGGGCATCGCCCGCGCCCTGCTGAAATTCAACAACGAGCTGCGTGGCAAGCTCAAGGGCGAGGGTTTCCTCACCCGCGATCCGCGCGGCAAGGAACGCAAGAAGTACGGGCAGAAGGGCGCCCGCAAGCGCTTCCAGTTCTCCAAGCGCTAACGCGCTTCCGTCGCCGGTCACCGGTCGCCAGTCACCAGCAGGCGCGGTGTCCGGCAGTACGCGAAAGTTTTGGTCGCACCAAGCTTCTCACCAACTGGTGACTGGTGACCGGCGACTGAGTTCAAATCTTCCCGCATCCCCCAGG
>DASUBK010000270.1:0-9068 GCA_035763305.1 Terriglobales bacterium
ATGGTCGCTTCGGCGAGAATCGAACCGGCCATGCCGATCGCCGCCTGCACGATGACCGGCTGAATCATGTTGGGAAGGATGTGCCGCAGCAGGATGCGCAGGTCGTTGGCGCCCAGGGCGCGGGCCGCTTCGACGAATTCGCGCTCGCGCGTCGCCAGCACCTGCGCGCGCACCAGGCGGGCGTAGCCGACCCAGCCGCCGATGGAAAGCGCCAGAATCAGGTTCAGAATGCCGGGGCCGAGAAAGGCGACGAAGGCGATCGCCAGCAGCAGCCCGGGGAACGAGAGGAAGGCATTCATCAGGATGATGTTGATGAAGCGGTCCACGCGGCCGCCGTAGTAGCCGGCAAGGCAGCCGATGATCAGACCCAGCAGCAGCGACAGCGCCACCACGCTCGAGCCTACCAGCATGGAGATGCGCGCGCCGTAGATGACGCGGGAGAGAATGTCGCGGCCGAGTTCGTCGGTGCCGAACCAGTGCGACCAGTTGGGCGGCGTGAGGCGCAGCGGCAGATCGATACGCGCCGGATCCTGGGGCGCGATCCAGGGACCGAAAAGGGCGAAGATGATAAAGAGGGCGATCAGCACCACGCCGGCCGCGGCCAGCGGGTTGCTGCGCAGCGCTTGGGCCAGGCTGCGCGCGCGCGACGGCAGGCGCAGCGCGTCGGGCGGGCCGGAGGTGGCCAGGGTCGCCATGGCAGCCTATGATACTAAGTTGTTATGCGGTTGCCGCGACTTTGGTGGGGAGCCGGGTTGAAGAAGTTAACCACAGAGGACACAGAGGAACACAGAGAAAAGATTGCTTCCTCTGTGTTCCTCTGTGTCCTCTGTGGTTAGGTTCGAACAGCAGGTGCGAAAGCATTGAAGTCATTCTTACATATTGCGCTTGGCTGGACGCTGCTGGTCAGCACCGCCTTTGCGGGCGTGCGCTTCGAGGCGGTGACGCGCGGCGACGATGGCCTGGTGGACGCGCGAGTTCGCGCCGTGGTCAGCGGCCCCAATATCCGGGTGGAATATCTCGAAAGCTCCACCGGCATCGCGGGTGTGGGCGAGTACATGCTCTCCCATGATGGCGGCAAGACCCTGTACTGGGTGGAGCCCTCCACCCGCACCTACAGCAAGTACGACACCGACGCGATGATGAGCGCCATGGGCAGCATGGTGCAGGGCGTACGCGGCGCCATGCGGGTCCGCTTCGAGGCACCCAAAATCGAAAAACTGCTGGAGGAAGATGGCGGGCAGGTGGCGGGCGTGCCGACGCGCCACTACCGCTACCGCACCACCTACACGGCGTCCGCCGAATCGCTGGGCATGGTGAAGACCACCACCAACACGGTGGAAGAAGACATCTGGGCCAGCAGCGCGCTGAGCGACACCGCGCTGGAGGCCTGGCTGCACAAGGAACCCGCCAAGACCGGCGACGTGCAGTTCGACAGCATCATCGCCGCCGAGATGGGCAAGGTGCAGGGATTCCCGCTCAAGCGCATCACGGTGACCCGCTCGGTCAGCCCCTCCGATCACCAGGAGCACGTCACGCGGGCGGAGATGGAAGTCCTGAGCCTCACCCAGGGACCGGTCAGGGAATCCGAATTCCAGCTGCCGGCCAATTACGTCGAGGTCAAGCCTAGACGGGAGTAGGTCTCTCGGTCAGTGGGTTGACGGTCGACAAGTCTTCGTGGAACCTTCGTGTCCTTCGTATGAACGACGAGGGCCGGTTCACACGAAGGACACAAAGGCTTCACGAGGGAATCCCATCCGCGTCACTGGCGGATTCTGGGGTTGACCGCCGAATACAGCAAATCCGTAAGGAAATTCGCGGCCACGTAGGTCAGACCGATCGCCAGGATGCAGCCCTGCACCAGCGAGTAGTCGCGATTGGAGATGGCCTGGATAGTCAGGCGTCCGATTCCCGGCCAGGAGAAGATGGTCTCGGTGACGATGGCGCCGGCCAGCAGTGCGCCGAATTGCAGGCCGATGACGGTCAGCACCGGGATCATGGCGTTGCGCAACGCGTGACGATAGACGACGACCCGCTCGCTCAAGCCCTTGGCGCGGGCGGTGCGGATGTAGTCCTGGCCGAGTTCCTCCAGCATGGCGGTGCGCACCATGCGGGTGAGGATGGCCGCCAGCGCGCCGCCCATGGTCACCGCCGGCAAGACCAGGTGGGCCAGGGAGCCGGTCCCGGACACCGGAAGAATTCCCAGCTTGATGGCAAAAAACAAGATGAGCACCGGGCCGAGGGCAAAGTTGGGAAACGAGAGGCCGAGCAGGCTGACGAAGCTGATGGCGCGATCGTCCCAGCGGTTCCGCCGCCGCGCCGAGCGAACCCCGGCAGGAATGGATAACAGCAGCGCTACCGCGAGTGAGGCCAAGGTCAGGCGCAGAGTAAAAGGGTAGCGCTCGGCGATGATGCGGCTGACGCCCTGGTTAAAGCGGATGGACTGGCCAAGGTCGCCGCGCACCACGTCCTTCCAGTAATTCAGGTATTGCGTGCCCAGGGGCAGGTCGAGGCCGTAGGCATGGCGGGTGGCGGCGATGTCGGCGGGCGCGGCGCCCTCGCCCAGCATCTGCTGGATGGGATCGCCGGGCACCAGGTGGATGAGCACGAACACCAGCGACACCACCAGCCAGAGCACCGGGATCATGTACAGCAGCCGGCCTGTAAGAAAGCGCACCATGGTGGCGGCCAATCAGTTGGAGCCCAAAGCGGGCGCGGGTAGAATATCGCACGCCGCCGCTCGGCGCCGAAATGTTCCCTTCCCTGGCCCACCTGCTGTCGATTCCACGGACGTGCCCGCACTGCGGCACTACGCGCATCGACCACGTGCCGCGGCGCGGCTCGTTCGAAGTGCTGGTGCTTCCGGCGCTGCGGCTGCGGGTCTTCAGTTGCCACGATTGCCAATGGCGTTTTTATTCCTGGAAGCGCGACCGCTCCCGCCAGGAACGCGAACATGGCCGCGCGCAGGTGGTAGCGAAACCGGGATTTTCCTGGCCGCTGCGCTTCAGCAAAGTCTGCCCGATGTGCGGCGACCGCGACACCCGCCGCTCGCACCGCAACAACAGCACGGAACGGATGTTGTCCTGGGGGCTGAGACTCTGGCCATTCCGCTGCATGGAGTGCCACCATCGGTTTTTCGCCTTCAGCCTGGGAACGCCGCGCAGCGGCAGCCGGGGACGCAAACGGGTCCATCAGCAGGCGAAATAATCGGGTCATCGGGTCATCGGGTCATCGGGTCATCGGGTCATCGGAGAAAGGCTAACCGCGGATTTCCGCGGCTGAACGCGGATATTCTTGTAGATTCTTGATTCGAGAGGATCCGCGTGAATCCACGGTTGATCTTCAATCACCCGATGGCCAGATCACCCGATGGTCAGATCACCCGATGGTCAGATGACCCGATCACCCCATGGCTATGCGCCTTCCCGACCCATTACGTGAGGCTATTGAGAAGCGCGTCGACTATGCCGAACAGCGCGATCTGCTGCGTGCGGCGCGGGAGCTGAGCGAGGCCTATCGCGCGGGCACAGGAACACGGATGACCACCAGCACCGCCGCGCTTGCCTACGCGGTGGCGCGCCTGCCCGCGACGTATGCGGCGATCCACCACGTCCTGCGCGAAGCTGCTCCTCGCCTGCCTGCGGTCCGGTCGCTGCTCGATTTGGGAGGCGGCCCCGGCAGCGCGATGTGGGCGGCGGCGGAGTGCTTTCCCCCCTTGGAGAAGGTGACGGTGGTGGAGCGTGACCGGGAGATGGTCGCACTGGGGCGCGCGCTCTCGGCGGAGAGTCCCAGCGCGGCGGTTCGGGAGGCGGAGTGGCGGCGCGAAAACATCACCACAGTCGATGCCGGCCGGCATGACCTCGTGGTGCTGGCCTATGTTCTGGGCGAACTACCGCAACGCGCGTCGCTGCTGCGCCGCGCCTGGGCCGCTGCCACTTCGTTGGTGGTGATCGAACCGGGAACGCCGCGTGGTTTCGAGCACATCCTCGAAGCCAGGTCGTTTCTGCTGGAAAACGGCGGCAGCCTGGCTGCACCCTGCCCTCATCATTGGCAGTGCCCGATGGCGGCGGCGGGAGACTGGTGTCACTTCGCCGAGCGGGTGGAGCGCACCTCCCTGCACCGGCTGGCCAAAGGGGGCTCGCTGGGACACGAAGACGAGAAGTTCTCTTACGTAGTGGCGACAAGAATCGCGGCGCCATCGCCGCGCGCGCGCATCGTGCGCCATCCGCTGAAGCATCCCGGACACGTGCAACTCACTCTCTGCACCGAGGGCCGGCTGGAGCGGGAGACAGTCGCCAAGTCGCAGAAGGAGCGCTACCGCGCCGCGCGCCAGGCGGAGTGGGGCGACGCATGGTGATCGGACCATCGGACCATCGGACCATCGGAGAAAAACTAACCGCGGATTTTTCGCGGATGAACGCGGATTGGCTTCTTATTTCTCATCCGCGATGATCCGCGAAAATCCGCGGTAGGAATTTTCGCGTCCGCTCACTCGAGCGCCGGGTTGCAAAAAAAGGGGGAGCTTTTCGCTCCCCCTGATCGTTGTTGAAGCGGAGTTGTTAGAAGGTGTACTTCAGCGCCAGCTGCATGCGGCGGGGACCGTTATTCATGACCCCGTCGTAGGCCTGGTTCAGGCGCGTGAACACCGACGACTGAATGCTCTGGCTGCCGAAGGTGTCGTACATCTCCGAGTTGGTCAGGTTCTGGATCTCCAACCGGGCCTGCAGCGACTGCCGCTCGGTGATGCGGAACGACTTGGCAATGGTCGCATCGATGGTGGCGTAGATTCCCTGGCGGAAGTAGTTGCGGCCGATGTTGCTGGCCTGTCCCGGACCGGGGATGCAGAGGCTGCCGCTGCCATCGGCGAAGGCACGGCACGGCGCCGCCGGAGTAAAGCTGGTCGGCACCGCGGCCATGTTGAAGTAGTACTGTTGGCCGACGGTCTGGTTGAAGAACAGGCTGCCCATGTAGGGATCGCAGGGCTTGCCGTTGTTCATGATGCAGGACGCGGGCGTCTGCACGTCGCTGCTCAGGGTGTTAGCGCCGGAGTAGAAGGTGATGGGGCGGCCGGTCTGATAGATAGCATCGCCGGCGAACTCCCATCCGCCGATCAACGCGTCCATCAGCCTGCCGGCCGAACCACCGAAGCGCTGGCCATGGCCGAAGGGAAGGTCATACACCCAGTTGCCCTGCAGCACGTGCGTGCGATCGAAGTCGGCCGGCCCGTAGTTCAGGCGCGGGTTGTGGATGTCGAAGGGAGTGGCCGCTGCCGACTGCGAAGCGCCGGTTGCGACGGTGGTGAAGGTGGGGTCGAAGGAGCGCAGGTCGTTGGTTTTCGACCACGTCCAGCTTCCCTGGAAGAGCAGGCCGTTGCTGAAGCGGCGGGAGATCTCCGCCTCCAGGCCGTTGTAGTTGGAGTAGTCGTGGGTGTCGAGGACGAACATGCCGCCCAGCACCTGCGGATAGGGCTTGAACAGATAGGGGCTCAAGCCGGCGGCCACGTTGAGCGGAACGCCGCTGACCATGCGGGTGGCGAAGGCGTTCGCCAGGCCGGCAACGTTGTTCTGCTGCATAAAGCTCGGGTAGTACTTGTTGAGGAACTGCACCGCGGTCTGGCCCGAGCTGTGGCGCGGGTCGGCGGAGATGAGTTGGGTCATGAGCGCATCGCTGGTGCCGTTCTGCGCGTCGACGAACGCCTGCAGGAACCCGTTGTTGCGGTAGTCCACTGCGTTGGCGTCATAGCCGCCGTAGAGGCCCACGCCCTTGTTGCCGACGTAGCTGAGCGAAACCACCGTGTCCTTGGCAATCTCACGCTGGATGCTCAGACCCCACTCGTGCACCTTGGGGCTGCGGATGTTGGGGTCGGCGACGGTGAGGCTGCCGGTCCCGTAGGCGGGAAGCTGCGTCAGGGCGGCAGGCGTCAGGCCGGCCGGCGGCGCAGGCTGCACCCAGTTGGCGGCGCGATGGCCGGCGACAAAGACTCCGCCGGAGGTCGAGTCCTGCCCCTGGGCGGTATCCACGACCTGGTAGGTCAAGCCAGGCATGCCCTGGAAGACGGTCGAGGAGAACGAGAAGGGGTTAATGCGGTCATAAGACAGGCGGTAGTGCGCGCGGACCGAGGTTTTGCCGTCCTTGAATGGATCCCAGGCCAAGCCCACGGACGGCCCCAGGTTGTTCCAGTCGCTGTGGTAGAGGTCACCCTTGACGAACTGGAGGTTGTCGCTGGGCGTCTCGCCAAATAGCACGCTTTGGTTGGGCACCAGGTTGGGGAAGTTGGAGAGATGGGGAGCGATGCGGATTTCCCAGCGAACGCCATAGTCCAGCGTCAGGTTGGAGAGAATCTTCCAGGAGTCCTGGCCGTAGAAGTCGTACTCCGGCCAGCGGTGATCCATGAAGTTCCAGCTGCGCGCGGGCTTGAAGGTTTGCAGGTCGCGGTTGGCGACGAAGCCTTCCTGCACCTGGCCGATGCGGCCCAGCATCAGATTGACGGCTTCCTGGGCGGAGGTCAGGTCGTTGCTGTTGATGCCGTTGGCGGCGGTGGTCGGCAGGTTGTAGGCCGAGCCCACCGGATTGTCGCCGGTGCCGAAGTAGACCAGCGGATAGGCGTTCAGCACACCGATGGAACCGCGGTGGTCGATCTCGCGCAGGTAGCGGCCGTTGAAGCCGAAGCCGAAGGTGTGCGCGCCGCGGGCGATGCTGAAGTTGTCCACGATCTGGTAGGTGGTGGCGTAGCGGTTGTTGTTGACGTAGGCGCTGAGCGGCGTCTGCAGGCCCAGCGTGTTGCTGCCATTGAACTGGAACGGCGGGTTGGATGCCTGCTGCGGATCGGGGTTGACGAATTCGTAGCCGAAGCGATTCATGCCAATCACGAATTCGTTGGTGGTGTGGCTGGTCGGGTTGTAGCGCCAGTTGAGCGCGAAGTTGCGCGGAATGCGGTGGGTGTCGACGAACTGCGGCAGGCCGGGGAAGGCCGGCTGGCCGCCGTTGACGGTATCGGCGATGGTGTTCTGGTGTCCCGAGTACCAGCGGAAGTAGGCCGAACTCTTGTCGCTGAAGGTGTGGTCAATCTTCACCGTCACGTTGGCCTGCTTCTCCAACTGCGGCGCGACGAAGGCGTAGCCGGCGGTGTTGAGGCCGTCGCCCACGGTGAAGGTATTGGGCGCGGGCACCAGCTTCATGTAGCTCTGGATGGCCGAATCGAGCCCGATCTTCGCCGGGTCGTTGGCGGCGATGTCGTAGGAGTTCACCGCGACCACCGGATTTCCGTTGGCGTCCACCGAGGCGTTGCTGGAGCCGTAAGGCGTGTTCCGGCCGTTGGGGACGTAGCGGAAGATGCCGCTGCGCAGACTTTCGGTCGGCACCATGCGCGTCACCAGGTTGCTGTTGCGCGCGTGCAGGAACTGCACGTTGGTGAAGAAGAAGGTCTTGTTCTTCTGGATGGGACCGCCGACGCTGAAGCCGGGGATGTTCTGCACGAACTGGCTCTTGCCCTTGGGAGGAACCGCGGTCTTGTTCTGCGGCGTGTTCGCCATCAGGAAGGGGCTTTGGTAGAACCAGTAGGCGGTGCCGTGGAAGTCGTTGCCGCCCGACTTGGTGACCATGGTGACCTGGCCGCCGCTGCTGCGGCCGTACTCGGGAGTGAAGTTGCCGGTCAGCACGCGGAATTCGGAGATGGAGTCGGGATTGGTCTGGGTGGGAGTGGTGTTGCTGCCGCCGGAAGTGGACTCGTTGACGTCGATGCCGTCCAGCGTGTAGTTCCAGGCACGATCGCGCGAACCGTGCACGCTGATGCCGCCGCCGGTGGCGTTCGCGCCGTTATAAACGACGCCGGGGATCAACTGCACCAGGGAGAGCGGGCTGCGGCTGCGGACGCCGACCACGGGTAACTGCGTCAGCGTCTGGTTGTCGACCACCTCGCCGAAGTTGCCGGAGGTTTCGGTCTGCACGATGTCGTAACCGCCCTGCACCTCGACGGTCTCATTGGCGGTGCCCAGCTGCAGGGAAACGTTCACCGCGGTGGGCACGCCGATCGAAAGCACGTTGCCCTTGGAGACGTACTGCTTGAAGCCGCTGCCCTCGACACTGATAGTGTACGTGCCGATCTGCAGGCTTTCGAAGCTGTACACGCCGGCCGCGCTGGTGGTCGTGGTGTAGGTCTGGTTGGTTCCCTGGTTGGTAGCTTTGACGGTAGCGCCGGCGACAACCGCGCCGGTGGGATCGGTGACCACGCCGGTGATCCGGCTGGTGGTGCCCTGCGACCACATCATGGTGGCCGACAGCAGCAGCGATACGAGCACAGCAAGAGCACGCATCATCGTTGTTTTCATGGAAATTGTGTTGTCCTCTGTCGTGAACCGTCGGGCGCACACCCAGGCCAGCGGGTGCGCCGCTCTCTTGGCTTGCTTGTGGATTGGACTTGTCTCAGGGCGAGTAGGCCCCGCCCTGCCCCTGACGTTCAGCTACTCTCCTCTGCAATTGGGCATCCACTTTGGTGGGCGTACAAAATAAGACAGATAGCGCGGTCTGTCCCAAATGAATTTACGGAAATCTGTAACCGACCGCGCGAGCGGCTACGAAAAACCGTAGCCGGCAAGAAACACCCGAGGCGGACGCTGGTTTCCGGCCGGTATCGCCGCTGGGGCGAAGCCCCTAGAGTTCGTACTCCGCATTAACGCTCCGCAGGCGAGGGCGCCTGCGGCTACGTGATTTTCGAGGGCGCCTGCGGCTACGTGATTATCTTTGGGTGCGGCCGGCGCCGTAGATCGCCTGCCCCGGACGCGCGCCCGTGTGCCGGCCGTCGTCGATCACCACTTTGCCGTTGACCACCACGTACTTCACGCCCACGGCGTACTGGTGAGGGTTGTCGAAGGTAGCCTTGTCGGCGACGGTGTCCGGATCGAAGACCACCACGTCCGCCTTGTAACCGGTGGCCAGCAGTCCGCGATCGTGAACGCCCAACTGCGAGGCGGCGAGCGAGGTCATCTTGCGGACCGCATCCTCGAGCGTCAACACGTGCTCGTCGCGGACGTAATGACCGAGCAGGCGGGCGGTGGCGCCGTAGTAGCGCGGGT
>DASUBK010000271.1:0-7481 GCA_035763305.1 Terriglobales bacterium
GGAAATGCGGGTTCAGCTTATTCACCAGGTCGGCGGCGGCTTGGGGATCGCTGATGGCGATCACCACGTTCAGGGTCTGCATAGTCACCTCACACGGGGGAAGAACTTTCAGGTGGCCTGCTATCGTTTGGCTTCGGAACCGGCAGGAACCTCGAACGCCTCCGGCGCCAGCTTGCCGTTCTGCCGCAACAGGATCTCGACCTTGCCTTCGGCCTCTTCCAGGTCCTTGCGGCAACTCTGGGACAGCTGGATGCCCTCTTCGAAGAGCTTCAGCGCCTGCTCCAGGGGGATATCCCCCTTTTCGAGCAATTGCACAATCCCTTCCAGGCGCTGGATGCAGTCCTCAAACTTGGGCAAAACGCCGTCCTCTGGGGAGAGATTCTAACCCAGGTTCGCTTTCCACAGGGTGTGGAAAAAAGCGTTTCGACTGCACTTTTTGCGGGGCAAGACCAGCTTGGGCAATTTACCCGAAACGGGAACTCTGCCTCGCCGCCAACATGCGACGGCCGCCGCTCAGGCGGTGGCGATGGCATTGGAAGTGCCCAGCACCTCGAGCACATCCACCGCAGCGGAGTACTTGCCGAACGGGGCGCTGATCTGCGCGCCCTGCACCTCGTTGCGGACCGACTGCAGCATCTCGCGGGCGATGGCGACGCCCTCCGCCCGCGCTTCGTCGGCGTTTCCCGCCCGCCCCATGCGCTCCAGGATCTCGTCGGGAATGGAGACGCGCAGCTCGTTCTTCATGAACTCGGCGTTGCGCACGCTGGTCAGCGGCCAGATGCCGGCCACCACCGGAACGCGGCAACCCTCGATGCGGCGCAGAAAGACCTCCAGCAGGCGCAGATCGAAGACCGGCTGGGTGATGGCGTACTCCGCCCCCGCCTCGACCTTGTACTCGAAGCGGCGGATTTCTTCCTCGATGTTGGGCGCGCCGGGATTGGCGCCGACGGCGATGACGAACGGCGTGGCCGTGCCCAGGGGGTTTCCGCCGATATCGAGTCCGCGGTTGAGAGTGTGGACGATGTTGACCAGGCCGATCGCGTCCACGTCAAACACCGCGGTGGCGTCGGGATAGTTGCCCAGCTTGGGCGGATCGCCGGTCACGCACAGGATGTTGCGCAGCCCGATGGCGGCGGCGCCCAGCAGGTCCGACTGGATGCTCAGTACGTTGCGGTCGCGGCAGGTGTAGTGCAACACCGGCTCGATGCCGATCTGCTGCTGGATCAGGATGGAGAGCGCCTGGTTGCTCATGCGCGCGGAAGCGCGCGGGCTGTCGGGGATGTTGACCGCATCCACGCCCACCGACTTCATGAACTTGGCGCCCGCCACCTCCTTGGAGATGTCGGTGCCTTTGGGCGGCACGATCTCGACCATGGTGACGAACTGGCCGGCGCCAATCTTGGCCCCGATGCGAGAGCGCTCCGCCAGCGGCGACGTGGGAATGGTGGCCTGCACCTTGGGCGTGGTGGTTACCTGAAAGGAGCTGGCGCGTGCCTCGCCCACGCGCAGCGCCGCCTTCATGGAGCGGATGTGATCGGGCGTGGTGCCGCAGCATCCGCCCAGGACTTTGACTCCCGCGGCCACAAACTTCTTGGCGTAGCTCGCCATGTACTCGGGCGAGCACAGGTAGATGTTGCGGCCTTCGACCGAGCGCGGCATGCCGGCATTCGGTTGTGCCGACAGTGGCGCCTCGGTGACGCGGCGGACGCGCTCCATCGCCTCCAGCATCGGCGCCGGCCCGACGCTGCAGTTGCAGCCAATCACGTCGGCGCCCCAGTCGGCGAGTTTGGCGGCAAAGCTCTCCGGGCTGGCGCCGTCGAGGCAGTTGCCGTCCTCGTCGATCGTGACCTGGGCAATGACCGGCAGGTTCGGGCTCACCTCGCGCGCGGCGCGCAGCGCCTGCCGCAGTTCCTCCAGGTACCCGAAGGTTTCCAGAATCACCAGGTCCACGCCGCCTTCGACCAGGGCGGCGATCTGCTCGGTGAAGGAGGCGCGCGCCTCGTCGAACGACGTCTTGCCCAGGGGCTCAATTCGAATCCCCAGCGGGCCGACCGAACCCGCGACCCAACCGCTGAAGGCCTTGGCGGCCTCGCGCGCCACCTGCGCTCCCGCCAGGTTGATGTCGCGAACTTTATCTACCAATCCATGGCGCGCCAGGCGAAACGAATTCGCGCCGAAGGTGTTTGTTTCTACGATATCGGCGCCGGCCTGGTAGTAGTCGTGGTGGATCTGGCGGATCAGGTCGGGCTGCGACAGGTTCAACTCGTCGTAGCAGCGGTTGATGAAGATACCCTTGGAATACAGCAGGGTGCCCATGGCGCCGTCGCACAGGACGGTGGACTGCTTCAACCGGGAAATGAGATCGATGGCCATGTTCGGCGAGAGAAAGTGGACTGCTTTCAACTTTACCTGAGCGGCCACGAATCGCGCTACCGCAAAGCCCCGGAGAGACTCTGCTATAATCTGCTATTCCGTCGCTAATACTTTGATTATTCGGGAGTTCCGATTGAAGCGCGCAGTCCTGTTGGCGATCCTTGCGGCGGTGGCCTGCCTGAGTTCCTGCAATAATTACAACAACAACCTCAATTTTGATCAGAACGGAAATCCCATTCCCGCGCCGCCCGGCGGCAACCGCAATTCCAAGCATCCCATCAGCACGCTGAACCTGCGCGCCTTCGTCACCGACCAATTCAACTCGGCGGTCCGCATTCTCGACGCCAAGTACGACGGCAACTACGGCGCCTTCATCAACACCAATCCCGGCCCCTCCCTGCTGCAGATCACCCCGGACAAAAAGCTGGGCATTGTGTTCGAGACCGGCACCAATACCTTCCAGGGCATTGACCTGGCCGGCGAGGCCACCACGGGCAGCGTGACCCTGCCGTCGTGGACGGAAGACTTCATCATCGCCCCCGACAACGACACCATCTACGCGGCGGTACGCAACGCGCCGGTCACCTCGGGGGTGACCGGGACGGTGCCGGGCGCGGTGGAGGTGGTCGGCCTGACCGCCGCCGCCATCACCCATTCCGTTTTCATTCCCAAGGCTCACTGGCTGGCGCTGAGCCACAACGGAAGCAAGCTGCTGGTGTTCAGCGACGATTCCGACTCGGTCACCGTCGTCAACACCTCCGACCTGACCACCACCACCGTCGGCGGCTTCGACCGTCCGGTGTGGGGCGTCTTCAGCTCCGACGATTCGACCGCCTACATCCTCAATTGCGGGGCGGAATGCGGCGGCACGCAGGCGAGCGTCACCGCGCTCAACATGTCCAACAACACCCCGGGAGCGTCCGCCGTGGTGGAAGGCGCGACCATGGCGCTGCTGGACGGCGGCAACCTGTACGTGGCGGGAACCGGCGTCGGCGGCGGCAAGCTGGACATCGTCAGTGTTCCCGCGATGACCGTCTCCAAGTCGGGCGTGTCCATCACCGACGGCTATCACTGGCGGATGCTGCTGACCAACGGCCAACTGTTCGTGGGCGCGCGCAATTGCAGCAATACCGCCAACGGCTGCCTCGCCATCTACAACACCGGCAGCGGCAATTCGATCCTCGCAGCCGCTCCGGGCGACGTGACCGGCCTGGAAGCGATCCCCAATCGCACCGTGGTGTACGTGGTCCAGGGCGGGGAACTGGTGATCTACGACACCACCACCGACCTGCCGCAGAAGACGCAGATCGATATCGTAGGCAAAGCCTACGACGTGCGCTACGTGGAATAGCCCAAGCTCGCACACAATCCGACACCACCAAGGACACCCAGGACACGAAGGATGCAGTTTCCCTCGTGTCCTTGGTGCTTGGTGGTGCAACGGTTCCGCGCGTCGCTTGAACCGGCAGTTCGTGCTTCTGATAACATCATCTGTTTGTCCCCTAGGATGGCAAAGACCCAGGAGTGTTCATGAGCAGCAAGGCACAGCCCAGTGTGGCGGATTTGGAGTCCCTGGAAACCAGGGAATGGCTGGACTCGATCGACTACGTCCTGAAGCACCAGGGGCCGGAGCGGGTGAAGCGTTTGATGAACTCGCTGCGCGTCCATATCCATGAGCAGGGAGTGCGGCTGCCGTTTACCGCCACCACGCCCTACGTGAACACCATTCCCGCCGAGAACCAGCCGCCCTTTCCCGGCAGCCAGGAAATCGAGCGCCGTATCAAGAGCCTGGTTCGCTGGAACGCCCTGGCCATGGTGGTGCGCGCCAATAAGGAAGTGCCGGGCATCGGCGGGCATATCTCCACCTACGCTTCCGCGGCCACGCTGTACGAAGTCGGCTTCAATCATTTCTTCCGCGGCAAGGGCGAAGGCACCGACGGCGACATCGTCTACTTCCAGGGACACGCCTCGCCGGGCATCTACGCGCGCGCCTTCCTGCTGGGCCGGATTCCGCAGTCGAAGCTGGAGAAGTTCCGCCGCGAACTGGATCCGGAAGGCGGACTGTCTTCTTATCCGCATCCCTGGCTGATGCCCGACTTCTGGGAGTTCCCCACGGTCAGCATGGGACTGGGGCCGATCCAGTCCATCTACCAGGCGCGCTTCATGCGCTACCTCGAGGATCGCGGGCTGAAGCGGCCCTCCGACAGCAAGGTGTGGGCCTTCCTGGGCGACGGCGAGACCGACGAGCCGGAAGCGCTGGGCGCCATCACCCTGGCGGCGCGCGAGAAGCTGGATAACCTGATCTTCGTCATCAATTGCAACCTGCAGCGGCTCGATGGCCCGGTGCGCGGCAACGGCAACATCATCCAGGAACTGGAAGCGGCCTTCCGCGGCGCCGGTTGGAACGTCATCAAGGTCATCTGGGGCACCGACTGGGACCCGCTCTTCGCCAAGGACAAGGACGGCGTGCTGCTGCAACGCGCCAATCACATGGTGGACGGCGAGCTGCAGAAGTTCTCGGTCGAGTCGGGGGCTTACGTCCGCAAGCATTTCTTCGGCAGCGATCCGCGCCTGCTGCAACTGGTCAGCCATCTTTCCGACGATCAGATCCAGAAGCTGCGCCTCGGCGGCCACGATCCGCAGAAGGTCTACGCGGCGTACAAGGCCGCGGTCGAGCACGAGGGCGCCCCCACTGTCATCCTGGCGCGCACCATCAAGGGCTACGGCCTGGGCGAGGCGGGCGAAGGCAAGAACATCACTCACCAGCAGAAGAAACTGAACGAAGAAGAGCTGAAGGCCTTCCGCTCGCGCTTCGGTATTCCGCTCTCCGACAAGGAAGTGGCCAAGGCGCCGTTCTACTGCCCCTCGCCTGACAGCCCGGAGATGAAGTACCTCAAGCAGCGGCGGCAGGAGTTGGGCGGCTACATGCCCAAGCGCGTGGTCCGGGCCAAGCCGCTGAAGGAAATTCCCGATGAGCTCTTCCAGGAATTCCGCACCGGCACGGAGGGACGCGCGGTCTCGACCACCATGGTCTTCGTGCGCATCCTCGCCAAGCTGCTGCGCGACGACAAAGTCGGCCACCTGGTGGTGCCCATCGTTCCTGACGAGGCGCGCACCTTCGGCATGGAGTCGCTCTTCCGCCAGGTGGGAATCTACTCCCACGTCGGCCAGCTCTACGAGCCGGTCGACCGCGACACGCTGCTCTACTACAAGGAAGCCAAGAACGGGCAGATCCTGGAAGAGGGCATCACCGAGGCGGGTTCGATGTCGTCGTTCATCGCCGCCGGATCGGCGTATGCGACCTACGGAATCGCCAACCTCCCCTTCTTCATCTTCTATTCCATGTTCGGCATGCAGCGCGTTGGTGACCTGGTGTGGGCGGCAGGAGACACTCGTTGTCGTGGCTTCCTGCTGGGCGGAACGTCCGGGCGTACCACGCTGGCGGGCGAAGGCTTGCAGCACCAGGACGGCAACAGCCTGCTGCTCGCCTACCCGGTGCCGAACCTGATGGCCTACGATCCGGCCTATGCTTACGAACTGGCGACCATCATCCAGGATGGCATTCGCCGCATGTACGTGAATGAAGAGAGCATCTTCTACTACATCACGGTGATGAACGAGAATTACGAGCACCCGGCGATGCCCGAAGGCTGCCGCGACGGCATCCTGAAAGGCATGTATCGCCTGAAGACGGCGGATGCCGCCGGAGCAAAAGCGCGAGCGCAGTTGTTCGGCAGCGGCGCTATTCTGCCCGAGGTGGTCAAGGCACAAGAGATGCTGAAGGGCTACGGCGTGGCGGCGGACGTTTGGAGCGTCACCAGCTACAAGCAGCTCTACTATGACGGCAACGAGGTGGAGCGCTGGAACCTGCTTCATCCCGAGCAGGCGCCCAAGGTGCCGTACATTACGCAACAATTGAAGGACACCGAGGGAGTGCTGGTCGCGGCGTCGGATTACGTGAAGGCGCTGCCCAACTCGGTGGCCAAGTGGTGTCCGCGACCGCTGGTGTCGCTGGGCACGGACGGCTTCGGCCGCAGCGACGGCCGCGAGGCCCTGCGCGACTTCTTCGAGGTGGATGCCCGGCACGTCACCTACGCAACCCTGGCCGCGCTGGCGAAGGAAGGAAAGTTCCCGCCGGACCAGCTCAAGAAGGCGGCGAAAGACTTGACCATCAACGCCGAGCGGCCAAATCCGGTCACGGCATAGCGGCTGTTGGAGCGCACGCGCCTTCGCGTGCGGACAGAAGGTAGTGGGGATGAGCACTGAAGTCAGACTTCCGGAGTTGGGCGAGAACGTCACCCAGGGCGACCTGGTGCGCATTCTCGTGCACGTGGGCGACACCATCGAGAAGGACCAGCCCATCGTCGAGTTGGAAACGGAGAAGGCGGCCATCGAAGTACCCGCGCCTGCCGCGGGGAAGGTGACCGAGATCCGCGCTCACGAGGGACAGAAGCTCAAGGTCGGCGAAACCATCCTGGTGCTGGAGTCCAACGGCGCAGGCGGGAAGAAGCCGGAGGCAAAGGCCGCGGCGCCGGCGCCGGCCAAGCCCGCACCGGCTCCCGAGTCTCGTCCGCAACCCGCGCCGGCCGCCGCTGCTCCCTCGGGCAATGGCGCGCAGGGCGCCAGGATCGAAATCAAGTTGCCGGAACTGGGAGAGAACGTCGCCGGGGGCGATCTCACGCGTTTCCTGGTACAGGTCGGCGACACCATCGACAAAGATCAGCCGATCGCCGAAGTCGAGACGGAAAAGGCGGTCGTGGAAGTGCCGTCGCCTGAGGCCGGCAAGGTTCTCGAACTCAAGGCGCGCGAAAAACAGAAGGTCAAGATCGGCGAGACGCTGCTGGTCTTACAGGCAAGCGGCGCCGCCGCGGCAAAAGCGGAGCCGCGCGCACCCGCGCCTCCGGTGCGCGGCACTGCCGACAACGTGCGCCAGGAGGTGCAAGCCGCCGATCGCATGGACACGCACGAAGGCGCTGGGGTGACGCCGTCGCAGATTCCGGAGAGCCGCCCGGTCGAGGCCGACCGGGGTACACCGGCGCATTGGGAGCCGGTGCCGGCGCCCCGGCAGGTTGGACCTTCGGGCTTGTCGCCCTCCGACGTTCCCGCGG
>DASUBK010000272.1:0-2146 GCA_035763305.1 Terriglobales bacterium
CGCTTGATCTCTTCGTCGCCGGTGCTCGCGTAGGCCAGGGCGCACGCCGACAAATAATGTCCGCCGGTGAAGTGGCCGCGCAACTCGATATTGGGCGCCTCCCAACCGCCGAAGGGCTGCGCGGACGACGGCTGTCCGGCGGTCAAGCGAAACGTGTGCAGCAGCCGGTCCTCGGGCAGGCTCTTCAGATATTCCAGATTGCGCCCCGACGCGTCCTTGAAAACGCCCGGCAACAGGCGGACCTGCTTCATGGGAAACGGCTCGGCCTTCCACGCAACGCGTTCTGCGCCGTGCCCCTTGGCCGGGACATCCACCACGGGATCCTGGACCATAGCGGTCCAGGCGCGCGCGGGAATCAGCGCGCCGCCGGCCGCCACGGTCAACGAACCCACAAATTGCCGGCGCGATAATTCAGACATGACTCCTCCTGCCGCTCGGCGTAATCGTCAATGCGCCGTGGCCGCGTTAACCTTCTCGGCCGTTCCGATCAACTTGGGAAGGACCTCGCCCAGCGCTCCCTTTCGGGGATCGCCGAAGGCGAAGTACAAGGCCCTATATAAAGGATAAATCTCGCCATACACCGCCTGCGCGGCGGGATCCGGCTGGTAGGTCTTGTGCGGCGGGCAGATCTTCGCCTGCGCCTCCTCCACGCTCTTGAAAGTTTCAGCGGCGAGAAAGGCGAAGATCGCCGCGCCGATGCCGACCACGTTGCTGGACGGCACCAGCACCGGCCGCCCGAACACGTTCGCGTACACCTGGTTCAGCACTTCGTTCTTCTGCGGAATGCCACCGGCGTTGATCACCCGCCGGATATGCACTCCGTTTTCTTCCATGCGGTCGAGGATCACGCGCGTGTGCAGCGCTGTGCCTTCGATGGCGGCGAACAGTTCATCCTGCGCCGTGCTCTGCAGGTTCCAGCCGAGAGTGACGCCGCGCAGGTTCGGATTCACCAGCACGGTGCGGTCGCCGTTGTCCCAGGTGAGCCGCAGCAAGCCCGTCTGGCCGGCGCGGAATCTGTTCAGCCCGCGGCTCAGGGCCTCGACGCTGCTTCCGGCGCGCGCCGCGATGGCGTTGAAGATATCGCCTACCGCCGACAGCCCGGCCTCGATGCCGGTGCGCTGCGGGTGAACGCTGCCCTGCACCACGCCGCACACTCCCGGCACCAACTTCGCCGTGGGCGTGATGCCGATGATGCAGGTGGACGTTCCCACCACGTTGACCATGTCTTCGGTCCCGCAGCCCGCGCCGATCGCGTCCCAGTGCGCGTCAAAGGCGCCGACGGGAATCGGGATCCCCGCCTTCAGCCCCAGTTGCTCCGCCCAGTACCGAGACAGGCGGCCCGCAATTTGGTCCGACGTCGAGTACTCGCCCTCCAACTTCGCTCGCACACCGGCCAGCAACGGATCGACTTTGACCAGGAACTCTTCCGGCGGCAGCCCCCCAAGAGCGGCGTTCCACAGCCACTTGTGTCCCGCGGCGCAGATGCTGCGCTTCACCTTCTTCGGATCGGTGATCCCGCACAGCACGGCGGCCACATAATCGCAGTGCTCGAACGCCGAGCCCAGTTGATCGCGCTGGCTGGGATTGTGCCGCAGCCAGTGCAGCAGCTTGGAGAATCCCCACTCCGACGAGTACACGCCGCCGCACCACTCGATCGCCTGCAAGTGCTCTTGGTGCGCGGCCGCGGTGATCTCTGCCGCCTCGTTCTTGGCGCGATGATCGCACCACAGGTAGTAATCGCCGAGCGGCCGCATGTCTTTGCCGACCGGGATCACCGAGGAGCCGGTGGTATCGAGCGCAACCGCGGCAATGCTTTCGCCGGGAACGCCGGCCTGTTGGGCCGCGTTGCGCATCGCCTCCCCCAGCGCGCGCATATGGTCTTCATGCGACTGCGTAGCGTACTCCGGATCCTCACGCTTGCGGTGAAGCGGGTACTCGGCCACCGCCGAGGCGAGCAGCCCGCGCTCGCTATCCACAATCGAGACGCGCACGTTGAGGGTGCCGAAGTCGACTCCCACCACCACCGCCATCAGCAGCCCCTGCTTTCCTGGTGCCAGTACATCTCCCACCCCAGGTAGTTCGAGGCGGCTTCATGCACGGCGGCGGCGACGGTCGAGAGATTCGCCGCCACGTGGTGCTCGAATCC
>DASUBK010000273.1:0-7339 GCA_035763305.1 Terriglobales bacterium
GGGCGTGTCGGTTCGATTCCGACCCCGGGCACCAGGATATTTCTGCGTCGATGCCATCGCCTGCCGGTCGGGTCGACCGGCCTCCAGCAACCAACGATTTTCGCTTGCCGGTCGGGTCGACCGGCCTCCAGCAACCAACGATTTTCGCTTGCCAGTCGGGTCGACCGGCCTCCCACAACGTTTCGCCTGCCGGTTGGGGTCGACCGGCCTGCGGACAAGAACGGATGACGAGGTGATGCCGAGGGAGTCGCTTAGGGTTGGGGACGATTCACGCGGTAGATGGTCACTTCGGCGTTCTGGTAGATGGGGGCAGAGTTGGCGTACTTGCGGAAGATGGCAGCGAGCCAGTTCTGCTCGGTGTCGAGTGGCCCGGCGAGGAAGATGTAGTCGGGCTTCATCCCGGCCACCATCATCAGGGCAAAACGTTCCGAGCCCGCCAACTCCAGATTGTCTTCCCGCTTGCGGGCGGCATAAAAGGCCAGATTGGGCAGCCACTCGGTTCCCTGCACCGTGTTCACGCACGGCCGCTGGGCGAAGTAGGGGAACCACTCGGCCACCATATCCGAGGGCCACGATCCGAAGCGCTGATTAAAGACGAAGAAGCGCGCTCCCGGGGGCGTGATCTGCGCCGCCGCGCGCATGCCCTGCAATTCCAAGGGCGAAAGCTGGGCGCGGGAGTTCTTCTTCAAATCTTCGAGGTGGTCGGCGTGTACCCGGGGAACACCATTCAGGCAGACGGCAAGAATCACGGCCAGAACAGCCAGAACCGCCGGCCGCCAGCGCGATCCGGGTTCGCGGCTGCGGAATATCACCACCAGCAGCGCGTTGGCGAACCACACCATGCACAGCCCGCCGATGATGGCGCCGTAGGTGGAGGCGCTGCGGCGCATCACGAGAGGGAGAACGGACAGCCAGCAGAGATAGGGAAAGCGAGCGACCAGCGCCAGGATGGTAGCGGTTGCCAGGAAGATCAGCGTGGGCACACCAAAGCCGGATCCAAATGGGTCGCCGGTGCGAGAGGCATTCAGCAGGGGGCCGAATCCGAGGTGGGTATACAGCCACAGCACCCAGGGCAGTACCACCACGATGGAGACCACACCGGCCGCCACCAGACGGTGCAGATTGAGCCGGCGGGAGGGCAGAAGCGCGGCCAGAACGGTCAGCGAGAAGGCGGCAAACATTCCTCCCTCGAGATGAAAGAGGCAGGCCAGGCCGGTCCAGAAGCCGCTCCAGGCGGCCAGACGCATGGATTGCCGTTTCCAGGCACGCAGGAAGAGGAGGATGGCGACCACGGCGAACAGCGCCCCCGGCGCGCGCGTCAAGCCTCCGCCCATCATCAGCCACTCCGAGCTGCGGCCGATGGCAACGTAACAAATGGCGGCCAGACAGGCGTGGAATGGGGACGGGTAGATCTCGCGGGCGACGAAGTAAACCGCAACCGCAACCCCCAGGCTGAGGCACAGCGGCAACCAGGTCAGAACCGTGACCGTGCTCTGCCCCGGCAGCAGAGTGCAAAGCGCGCCCAGATAAAAAGCCAGCGGCGGATAGGAAAAGGGGATGTGCAGGAAGTTGTAGCTGGTGTAGAGCGGCAGATGGAAATGGGCGAGGCGGATGTCGTCGATCATCTGGGCGAACATCCCGCCGTCGTTGAGGGGAAACATGCGCCAGCGGAAATAGGGCAAGCGCAGCGCGAGAGCGATGGCCAGGACAACAAGGATGTCGACGAGAGTGCGGCGGAGCGGGATGGGTGGCCACGGCCCCTGCAGCGGCGCGGAGAGCTGTCGCAGGAGGACTTCGCTGGGACGGACGGGGGCCGCCGGGGCGCGGGGATCGAGCGCGAGTTCCGGTGCGATATCAGCAGGCATCAGCGGGCTCCGATTGAACGCTGCACCGAATTGGGAGCGCAAGTGGGCGAATCACTTAGGTAATGTCCTCAGGCATCAGCGAAATTGTTGGCCGGGGGGTTCTGGGCTAAGATTCGTCTCATTGCTCCCCGCGAGCCTGACAAATTGAACGTTGGCGCGGTAACTGTAACAAAGGACACGCGCGCCGAGCATTGCACGACATGATACCGGCGGCTCCGGGAGCTTCGTCGAAGGCAGCCGGGCAGCACGACAGCGCGGACTACATGCGGAAACACTTGCGCACCATCCTCGGCGTGGCGATCAGCGTGGCGGCGGTGGCGGCGTTGTTTCGTGCCGTGCCGCTGCGCGCGCTGGGGGATGCGATCTCCTCGGCGAACGCGGGATACATCCTCGCGGGACTGGCGGCGCTGGCGTGCGGATACACCCTGCGGGCCCTGCGCTGGTGGCTGATGTTGCGCAGCGGGAATCCGGCGGTCAAGTTCGGCTCCGCCTTGCGGGTTCTGCTGGTGGGTTTTGCCGCCAACAACGTGCTGCCGCTGCGCGCCGGAGACGCGCTGCGGGGATTCGGGTTCGGCGAGGAACTGCGCGCGCCCACGGCTCTCGTGGTCGCCAGCCTGGCAGTGGAGCGGCTGCTGGACTTGCTCAGCCTGCTCGTCCTGGGCTGCTGCGTGATCCGGTTTGGAGGATTGGCGGCGGTCCCGCAGCGCATGGCCGCCCTGCTGCAATGGATGACGCTGGCAGGCGCCCTGGCATTGGGAGCGGCGCTGCTGTTCAGCCGCGCGGCGGAACAGCTTGCTCTACGGCTGCTGCAACGGCTGGTACGCGAGGGAAGCCGGCGCGAGAGCCTGAGGAATGCCGTCTCGGGAGCGTGCGGATTCCTGCACGGGCTGGGCGGCGCGAGGACCGCGAACCTGTTCGTGCTGTCGATCGCCGCGTGGTTGTGCGAACTGGCACTGTATTTGAGCGTCGCGCGGGCCCTGGACGCGCGCTTTGCCTTCGCCTGGTGCTGCCTGGTGCTGGTGGGCGCGAATCTCACCACCATCGTCCCCAGTTCGCCGGGATACATCGGGACTTTTCATGCTTCGGTGGTCGCGCTGTTGCTGCTGGCGGGCATAAGCCGCGGTGATGCGATGGCGTACGCCGTCCTGGTACATGGCGCGCTGTGGTGCGGTGTAACGCTCGCCGGCGCCGTGGCCTACCTCAGCCTGCGCGCGGTGCGGAGAGCGGCGAGCCCATCGCCCGTGGGAGAGCTCGGTTGACCGACTGCTTAATCGTGGGAGCGGGGTTCACTGGGCTGTCGGCCGGCCTGGAATTGTCACGCCAAGGGTACCGGGTGCGGATCCTGGAGCGCGACGACGAAGCGGGCGGGCTGGCGGGATCGTTCCGCGTCGGCACGGAACGGCTGGAGAAGTTCTATCACCACTGGTTCACCAGCGATATCCACATCATGGAGTTGATCCGCAGCCTGGGCTGCGAAGACCGGATCCTGGAGCGTCCCACGCGCACCGGCATGTACTACGCGCACCGCTTCTTCCGCCTGAGCACGCCGCGCGACGTGCTGGGGTTCACGCCGCTGTCTTTCGTCAACCGGCTGCGCCTGGGATACGTGGCGCTGGCCGCGCGTCGGGTCAAGGACTGGAAGACGCTGGAGGACACGACCGCCAAGGAATGGCTGCTGAAGCACTGCGGCGAACAGGTGTACCGGGTGGTGTGGGAACCGCTGCTGGTGGGAAAGTTCGGCGCGCACGCCGACGAAGTCTCGGCGGTATGGTTCTGGAATAAACTCAAGCTGCGCGGGGGAAGCCGGGGCAAGGCGGGACAGGAAGTACTCGCCTATTATCGCGGCGGCTTTGCCGCGCTGGCGGACGAAATCGTGAAGGAGATCCGGCATCGCGGTGGAGAGGTGCTGCTGAACACCTCGGTCCACGCAGTGATGGCGGGCGAGGGCAAGGCCACGGGGCTGCGGACATCCCGCGGGATGATGGAAGCCGACGCCGTGCTGCTGACGACGCCGCTGCCGGTAGCGGCCAAGCTTCTGCACGAATGTTGCAGCCCGGCGTACCTGGCGAGCCTCAACCAGATTCGTCACCTGTCGAATATCTGCATCGTGCTGGAGCTATCGCGAAGCCTTTCTTCGACGTACTGGCTCAACGTCAACGACCCGTCGTTTCCGTTTGTCGCAGTGATCGAGCATACCAATTTCGAGCCGGCGTCCACCTACGCCGGACGGCATATCGTGTACCTGTCGAAGTACCTGCCGCCCGAAGACGCTCTCTACCGCATGAACGATGGCGACGCGACACAATTCGCGGTGGCGGCGCTGGGACGCATGTTTCCGGACTTCGCGGCCGAATGGGTAACCAACTCGACCGTATGGCGCGCCGACTATTCGCAACCGATCGTCGGACGTCACCACAGCCGCCTGGTTCCCGACATGCGCGCGGAGGTGGAAGGAGTCTTCCTGGCGACCATGGCCCAGATTTATCCCGAGGACCGTGGCACCAACTACGCGGTGCGCAGCGGCAAGGAAGTGGCGAGTCTCATCGCCGACACGCTGCAGGCAGCGCGCGCGAAAAAGGCCGGGGCGGGTTCCTCCTTTGCCGCCGTGGGGCGGAATTAGACCCGCGGAGTTCGCATGAGCCGGGTGAAAGAACTCTCCAACGCGAGCGAGCAGGCGGAACAGAACCCCGCGCTGCTGGGCAAGGTCGTGGTGCGGTACGAGCCGGCCGGCGACGATGAGGCCGCGCCCGAAGTCACCATCCTCATGCCGTGCCTCAACGAGAGCGAGTCGCTGGAGCGCTGCATTCGCAAGGCGCAATCCTTCCTGGAGAGAGAGAAGATTCGCGGCGAGGTGGTGGTCAGCGATAACGGCTCCAGCGACGGCTCGCAGGAGATTGCCCGGCGTTGCGGCGCGCGGCTGGTGGAAGTCCCGGTGCGCGGTTACGGGGCCGCCTTGATTTACGGCGCCGCCGAAGCGCGCGGCCGCTATATCATCATGGGCGACTCCGACGACAGCTACGACTTCTCGCAACTGCTGCCCTTCGTGGAGAAGCTGCGCCAGGGGCACGAATTGGTCATGGGAAATCGCCTCACCGGCGGGATCAAGCCGGGCGCGATGCCGTGGAAGAACCGCTGGATCGGGACGCCGGTTCTGTCGGCCATCGGGCACATCTTCTTTCACTCCCCGGTGGGGGATTTCAACTGCGGCTTGCGGGGGTTCTCCGCCGAGGCCTTCCGGCGCATGGACCTGCGCACTACCGGAATGGAGTTCGCCTCGGAGATGATCGTCAAGGCCACGGTGATGAAGCTGCGCATCACCGAGGTGCCGACGACGCTAAGTCCCGACGGCCGGGGGCGCGCTCCCCATCTGCGGCCGTGGCGCGACGGCTGGCGTCACCTGCGCTTCATGCTGCTATGCAGCCCGCGCTGGCTGTTTCTCTATCCCGGACTGCTGCTGGTGCTGATCGGCGTGGCCAGCGGCGCCTGGCTGCTGCCCGGACCGCAGAGCGTGGCGGGCGTAAAGTTCGACATCCATACGCTCTTCTTCTCCGCCATCGCGGTACTGTTGGGATTCCAGGCGCTGCTGTTCGCGATCTTCAGCAAGACTTTTGCCATCGCCGACGGCCTGCTGCCGCCCGATCCCAAGATGAATCGCTTCTCCCGCGGCTTCGTGCTGGAGGTGTGGCTGGCGTTCGGCGCCGCCATGGTGATCGCGGGAGTGCTGGGCGCGCTCCGTTCGGTGGGTTTCTGGGAGCAGCGCGGTTTCGGCGGACTCGATCCCGAACAGGTGATGCGCCTGGTAATTCCCGCCGGGCTGTCGCTGGCGCTGGGCTTTCAGATCATCCTCTCCGCTTTCTTCCTCAGCCTTCTGCGCATGGGGCGCAAATGAGCGCGCTCGAGCAGTTGCACGGCGGGTTCGTCTTTCCGCGCCGGATCCGCACGTTGGCGGCGCTAATCGCAGAGCTGCTGCCGCCGTCGTCGCAGGTGCTCGATGTCGGCAGCGGCGACGGCTCGCTGGCGCGTGCAATCTGCAAGCTTCGCCCCGACGTACGGTTGGAGGGGATTGACGTCCTGGTCCGCAAAAAGACGTGGATCCCGGTGCGGAGCTTCGATGGGGAACGCATTCCATTCGGCAACGCGTCCTTCGACGTGGTGATGTTTGTGGACGTGCTGCACCACACTCATCATCCCGAAGTGTTACTGCGCGAGGCCAGGCGCGTCGCCGCGCATTACGTCGTCATCAAGGACCACACCCGCAACGGGTTGCTGGCCGGCGCGCGCCTGCGTTTCATGGATTGGGTCGGCAACGCGCGCCACGGCGTCGGCCTGCCGTACAACTACTGGGAGCGCGAGCGCTGGCACGCGGAACTGAAGGGGCTCGGCCTTTCCGAGGAGCAGTGGAACGGACAGCTGGGTCTTTATCCCTGGTGGGCGAACTGGATTTTCGGCTACTCCCTCCATTTTGTGGCGCGGTTGAGTACGGGAGAGGCATCGCCATCTCCGGCAACGGTGGCCGAAACGACAGGTGCCATGCATGGGAAGTAGCCTCACAGCACCTGTGAAGGAGCGGAAAACCCGGAGCGGCGTCGAGGCGCCGCCGCCCTCCAATTGGTATTTGCGCGAAGGAATCCTTCTGCGCGTCGTTCTGCTGCTCACCCTCGGCTCCTATCTGCCGACGATGTGGTTCGATTTTGTGTGGGACGACCACCTGCTGCTCGCGGTCAATCCGTGGATGGAATCGTGGCGGCAGGTGCCGGCGATCTTCACCCATTCGTTCTGGGGATTTCTGGAAGTCCCGCGCGTCACGGATTACTACCGGCCGCTGGTCATGCTGCTGCTGGCGGCGGTGCGGCATGTGCTGGGGCCGGCGCCGGGATGGTCGCACCTGGCGGTGGCGGGCGTGCACCTGCTGGCGACGTACCTGGTGTACCTGCTGGCGCGCGAACTGTTACACGACGGCGTGACCGCGGCGGTGGCGGCGGGGATCTTCGGCCTGCATCCCACCAAGGTCGAGACTGCGGCGTGGATCTCCGGCGTGAGCGACTCGCTATGCCTGGTGTTCTTCCTGGGATCGCTGATCGGCTACCTGAAATGGAAGCAGGAGGGCAAGCGCGGCGGATGGCTGGCGGCGTCGCTGGCACTGCTGCTGCTGGCGCTGTTCTCCAAGGAGACGGCGGTGCTGGCGCCGGTGTTGATCGGGATTTACGAACTGAGCACCGCCGCGGGCAGAGTGCGGGCGCGGATTGGGAGCGCGGTTCGCGACGTCGTTCCCTACGGCGTTGTGGTTGGGATTTTCTGGGTCATCCGCATCTACGCCCTGCGTGGTTTCGCCGGCGCCGGCCAATACGCGATTCGGATCGCTCCGACGATCTGGACCGGGCCGCGGGCTGTGCTCTGGTATCTCGGCAAGCAGCTTTGGCCCGGGACGCTGAGCGTGGAATATCCGGTGGTGCTGGTGGAGCACTTTTCCGCGG
>DASUBK010000274.1:0-3871 GCA_035763305.1 Terriglobales bacterium
CCGGCCGGGGCATGGATCGGTACTGGTGCCGCCTGTCAAATCTATGCTAGCGCGTCGGCGCGCGAAGTCAAGAGTGATGGGGGCCGAGTGACCCTGGGTCGGAGGGCAGCAGAGTTGAACTGCAGTGGCTGGCAAAGCCACTCGACCGCTTGACAGGCGGCGTCCAGTACCCACTGGCAATACCCTCCAGACGCCATGTGCCTGTCCGCCAAGGACGTTAGCAGCCCGTTCTGCCTTCGTCTGTGACTCCGGCGTAATTACTACGTTCTTTCCCAAACGCGGATTATGCCATTTTGGAAATCCGACCCCGACGATCCCGATGCGCTGGTCACGGTGGCCGAGTTCTCCCGCCCGGCGGAACTGATGCTGGCGCGCGCGCGGCTGGAGTCGGCCGGCATCGAGTGCTTTGCCGCCGACGAGAACACCAATCGCATGATCGGGCCCTTTCACGGCGCGCTGATGGGCCCCCACGGCATCCGCCTGCAAGTGCGCCGCGCCGACCTGGACGATGCCCGCGCACTCCTGAACGCGCCCGAGGAATCAGAACTCCCCGACAGCGATTCATGAATCAAAGGCCGTGTAAAGTTATGTACACGCGCGGCGTAACTTTCACACGTCCGTTACAATCGAATGCTGTTTTGCCGTGTGAGGCTCCTGCACAGTGAAATCTGAAAGCTGACAGCTGAGAGCTGACAGCTCCTACGAGGAAAGCATGGGCAAGTTCATTCTCGGCATCATTGTGACGCTGGTGGTACTCGCGATTGGGTTCCTCTGCTACACGCGCCTGGGCTTCGCGCCCATCGCCGCCGACCAGAGCGCGGGCAGCGCCGAGGCTATCCTGCTGGGCGGCGCGCTCGATCCCGCGGTGGAGCGGCATGCGCCCCACACCGCCTTCCCCATCGAGGTCAACAACGCCAACCTGGTCTACGGCATGAAGCTCTACGCCATGAACTGCGCCGTCTGCCACGGGGAGTTGGACAAGAAGCCCAGCGCCATTGGCCAGGCGATGTATCCCAAGGCGCCGCAGTTCGTGCAGCGCAACCGCGGGCTGCACGACCCCGGCTGGTTCACCTTCTACGAAATCCAGCACGGCATCCGCCGCACCGGCATGCCGTCCTTCGGCAAGCTGCTCAGCGACGACGACATCTGGAAGGTGACCGCGTTCCTGGAGAACATCGGCAAGCTTCCCCCCGAGGTGCTGCAGCAGGCGCCGGGCGCGGGAATGCCGAATCCGTAGCTCTGACCTTTGAACTCTGAGCCGTTAGCTCGATTTTGCTAGGCCCGGGCGTCCTCGCCCGGGCCTTGATTTGTGGGCGACAACTCCGGCGACAGAGCTGAATCGCGTCCGGCTCAGAGCTCACAGCTCACAGCTTCTTCTATAATGTCCGTTTCGGGTGAGGCGCTAAGACCCACCTGTGCGGAGCGCAAGCCGTTTATGCCGACCGACGTTGTGATGCCCCAGATGGGGGAAAGCATTTTCGAAGGCACCATCACCAAGTGGCTGAAGAAGCCGGGCGAAGAAGTACGCCGCGACGAGCCGCTGTTCGAGATCTCCACCGACAAAGTGGACGCGGAGATCCCCGCCCCGGCCAGCGGAGTGCTGAAGGAGATCAAGGTCAACGAGGGCGCGACGGTGCAGGTGAACACCGTGGTGGGCGTGATTGACGCCGACGGCGGTGTGGCTCGGGCCTCCGGCCCGAGTGCCCGGCTCGAAGAGCCGGGCCACACAGCTCCAGCCGCGCCTCCGCAGCCCGCCGCGACGGCCGGAAAAACTACCGGTGGCGCTGCGGCGACCGATGGTGGCGCATCCGCGAAACCAGCCGCGCCCGCGCCGGCGGCAGCCGCGTCGCAGCCTCCCACCCCGCCCGCCGGTGGTGGTCCCGCCACTGACGTGGTCATGCCGCAGATGGGCGAGTCCATCTTCGAGGGCACCATCACCAAATGGCTGAAGAAGCCGGGCGAGCGCGTAGAGCGCGATCAGCCGCTGTTTGAGATTTCCACCGACAAGGTGGACGCGGAAATTCCCGCGCCGGTCAGCGGGGTGCTGCGCGATATCAAGGTCGAAGCGGGGCAGACGGTGCAGGTGAATACGGTGGTGGCGACCATCGGCGGCGAAGGCGCTGGCGCGGCTCCGGCGCAACCGGCGGCCAAGCCCGCAGCTGCGGCGCCGCCGGTCGCGGCGCAGCCTCCCCAGCCCAGTGTGGCTCGGGCCTCCGGCCCGAGCGCCCGGCTCGAAGAGCCGGGCCACACAGAAGAGCGCCTGCGCTCCTCGCCGCTGGTGCGCAAGATGGCCAAGGACAATCAGGTGGACCTGAGCCAGGTCCCCGGCACCGGCCTCGGCGGGCGCATCACCAAGCAGGACATGGAGCAGTTCCTCGCCGGCGGAGCTCAGCGCCCGGCACAGGCTGCTCCCAGCGCTCCGGCGACTGCGGCGCGTCCGGCGGCGCCCGCGCCCGCGCCGCTTCCCGGCGAAGTGGTGCCGATGACGCCCATGCGGAAAAAAATCGCGGAGCGCATGGTGGAATCCAAGCGCACCAGCGCCCACGTGCACAGCGTCTACGAAGTCGACATGACGCGCGTGTCGGCGATCCGCGAGCGGGAGAAGAAAAGTTTCGAGCAGCGCAACAACACCCGCCTGACCTTCACCACCTTCTTCTGCCGCGCGGCGGTGAATGCGCTGCGCAAGTTCCCCATCATCAACGCCTCGGTCGAGGGCGACAGCATCCGCTACCACCGCAACGTGAACCTGGGGATCGCGGTGGCGCTCGACTGGGGATTGATCGTGCCCATCATCAAGAACGCGGAGGAAAAGAACTTCCTGGGCGTGCAGCGCGCCATGCTCGATCTCGCCGATCGGGCGCGGCTGAAGAAGCTCAACCCCGACGACGTGCAGGGCGGCACCTTCACCATCACCAACCCGGGGCAGTTCGGGCAGATGTTCGGCCTGCCCATCATCCTGCAGCCGCAGGTGGCCATCATGGGCATCGGTTCCATTAAGAAGCAGCCGGTGGTGGTGACCGACAAGAACGGCATGGACTCGATCGCCATCCGCTCCATCTGCCACATCTCCCTGGGCTACGACCACCGCGTCATCGACGGCGCGGTAGCCGACCAGTTCCTGCGCGAGGTGGCGCAGTACCTGGAGAACTGGGACGAAGAGTTGGGGTAGGTTTCAGTTCCAGTTTCAGAATAGCCGCAGGCGAGGGCGCCTGCGGCTGCGTATTTTGGAGCAGCTTCGATGTCCGCCCCGGCGAGGCACCGGGGCCTACCTTTGTTGGCGACACGCTGGCTGAAAGCTGATAGCTGACAGCAGATAGCTACTTCGCCCACACGCTGGCGTTGAGGCACTCGACGGTGCCGTCGATGATCTTGCCCAGGCCGTTCTTGAACTTCTCCGCGTCCACCACGTCTTTCTGAGTGACGGCGTCGGTCAGCGACAGCGCGGCGGAGACGAACGACAGCGCCGCCTCTTTCTTGTCGTTGCCCGACTTGCCGCCGAACAGCCCTTCGATGCCGTGCACCACGGCGGGAATGAAGGAAATACCACGCAACAGTTTGGCCAGGAAATTCATATCTTCTCCTTATTGGTGAGCTGGTGATCGGAAAGATGTGCGTCGGATTGCTCCACGTGGAACAATCGCGCCTTCGTGGAACCTTCGTGTCCTTCGTGTGAACGAGAGGAGCCGGTTCACACGAAGGACACGAAGATCCCACGACGACGCACGATGAGAGGGCCTAGCGGATGCGCAGGTAGTCGATGGCCAGGTGCACCAGCGTGAGCAGGCCGGCGAGAGCGGCGCCGAGACCGCCCGCGCGCTGCACGAAGCGCTCGTGCCGCTCGACCCGCTCGGCAAGCTGCTGGATGCAGCCG
>DASUBK010000275.1:0-5863 GCA_035763305.1 Terriglobales bacterium
GCTGAAGGCCAGCTTGGGCTGGCGGGCGATCAGCAGCGGCTTGGGCGAGATAGCGGCGGCGAAGTCCCCAGTAATGAGGGCGCCGGCCGGGGATTGCAGCGCTTCGCCAAGATCCTCCGCCTTCTCGACAAAGCACAGGTCGGAGGCGGAGGCGGAGCGAAGGCTGGCGACGCCAGTGACCTCGATATCGGCGCCGACAAGGCGCGCGGCAATGCGGTCGGCGAGAAACGAAAGTTTCATAGGTGAAGCCAAAAGTAAAAAGTCAAAAATCAAAAGTCGCTAGTACAACGGCGGAGCGCCTTCGGGCCGCGTCTTCCAGCGGCGGTGCACCCACAGCCACTGGTCAGGATACTTCCGGACATACTCCTCGATCACCCTGGTGAAGGCGGCGGTATTGGCGGCGGTGTCGGCCTCGACGTCGCCTGTACGCACCAGGGTGATGGCGGGCGCGAAGGTAACCCGGTACTTGCCGATGGCGGAATCCCAGATGGTGAACGCCGGCACCACGGCGCAATCGGTGTGCAGGGCGACCCGCGCGATGCCGCTGGCGGTGTAGGCGGGAATGCCGAAGAAATCGACGAAGACGCCGCGCGGCGGCATGACGTTCTGGTCCATCAGCAGGCCGACGGTCTCGCCCGCCTTCATGGCGGCCAGCAGGCCACGGGCGAAGTCCTGCTTTTCGAAGGTCGAATTGCCACGCAGGGTTCGATAGCGGGTCACCAGCCGGTCGATGTAGGGATTGTCGAGCGGCCGCACCACCACGCGCAGCGGGTGGCCATACACGGAGTGGGCGAAGGAGCCGATCTCCCAGCCTCCAAGATGGGCGGTGAGAAAAAGAACTCCTTTGCCCCGGCGCTGGGCGGCATCAAAGTTTTCGAAGCCTTCGTAGACGGCGACCGATTCGATGTTCCGGCGCGTGTAGCGGGGAAAGAGGCAGAACTCGGCCAGCAGGCGCCCCAGCGAGGTGAAGACCCCGCGCACGATCTGGCGGCGGCGGCGCAGCGGCAGATCGGGCATGGCCATCTCGAGGTTGCGCATGCCGACACGCCGCAAGCGTCCGTGCAGCAGGTACACGGTCCAGGCCAGGGAGATGCCGAGGGCGCGCGCCAGCGGGCGCGGAAGCAGGCCGAGAAGCTTCACCAACAGCCACACCGGCGCGTATTCCAGTTGGTGGCGCATCACAGGAATGCAGCGAAACTAGCATCCGGGTTGGAGATTTTCAAACCGTGTAACTGGGGAGGCGCTGCGGACTCCATGTTCGCTAACGGCGGATACCCGGCCGAGACGCGGCCGGGGTACACCATGCCGATTGCCGAATGGCGAGTGGTCCCGGGCTGTAAGAGATGTCTGGGATAATACAAGTCTGGGGTGAAGGGCGCATGATCAAGAGAACCTCGTGTGCGGCGGCGGGCGTCGCTGCGGTCCTGTTGCTGGTATTGTTGAGCGGATGCCGCGCCAGCGCGCCGGGGAGTATGGAGTCGGCGGTCGCCGACAAGTTCAAGCAGACCACCATCGGCGGCAAAGAGTGGACCAATCCTTCGCCGGACACGCCGGAGACGGTCAAGACCGGCGAAGAGCACTTCCAGCATCACTGCGGCCTTTGTCACGGACTGGACGGGCACAATACCGGCGTGCCTTTCGCCGACAAGATGTCGCCGCCGGTCGCCGATCTGGGCGCGCAGGATGTGCAGAAGTTCACCGACGGGCAGCTGAAGTGGATCATCGCCAACGGCATCCGCTTCACCGGCATGCCGGGGTGGACGGGAATCCTGGAAGACGACGAGCAGTGGGCGATCGTGCGCTTCCTGCGCCATCTGCCGGCGAAGGGAAGCCTGGGCATTCCGGCGATCTACAAGGAAGAGCAGGAAGAGCACGAGAAGGCGGAGCAGGGAGCGAAACCGGGGCAGAAGGCCGCGCCCGAGCCGCACCACCACCATCACTAGAAGAATCTTCACCGCAAAGGACGCAAAGGAACGCAAAGAAGAATCACGTTGCGTTCTCTTGCGTCCTTTGCGGTAGCTGCCTGCGTGGTGCGCGCGGGCGAGGATCGCCCGCGCGACAGCCGGCAGGATGCCGGCGCTACACCGCTACGGGGTTTGCTGGTATCCGGGCCCACGCAGGGGACGGCCGCCCAGTTGGCCGGTCAGCTTGCCGTGTTCCAGTTCCACTACGCCGTTGACCAGCACGTATTCGATTCCCACCGACTGTTGCGCCGGGTTTTCGTAGGTGGCCACGTCGTCCACTTTCTGCGGATCGAAGATGGTGATATCGGCGAAGTAGCCGGGCTTCACCTCGCCGCGGTCGTGCAGCTTCTCGCGCTGCGCGGGCAGGGAAGTGAACTTGCGGATCGCATCCTCGAGCGTGAGCACGTGCTGCTCGCGCACGTACTTGCCGAGAATGCGGGGAAAGCTGCCGTAGCCGCGGGGGTGAGCCTTGCCTTCGGAGAGCGGGCCGTCGGGCGCGACGGCGCTGTGATCGGTGCCGACGCTGACCCACGGCTGCTTCATCGCCAGCTTCATATCGTCCTCGCCGATGATGAAGTAGATGGCGGCGACGTTGTCATGGTCGGCAATGACCAGGTCCATCAAGGCGTCCAGCGGGTCCTTGTTCTGCATCTGCGCGATCTGCGAGATGTACTTGCCCTCGTACTGCTTGAGCTGCGGGCTGAGCACGCCCGCCACGAGAATTCCCTGCGGTCCGGCGCCATGCCAGAAATTCTCGAAGGCGACGGGAGCGGTGCTCTCCAGGTCGGTGCGAATCTGCTTGCGGGTGGCGGGATCTTTCAGGCGCGCGAGGAAGGCTTCCGTGCCGCCGTTGTGGTACTTGGGCGGAATCGTAGCTCCCAGAGACGTCGCTCCGGCGAGGTAGGGATACTGATCGGCGGTGACGTCGACGCCTTCGCGGCGCGCGCTCTCGATGGCGGACACCACGTCCTTCATCTTGCCCCAGTTCTGCCGCCCGGAAACTTTGAGGTGGAAGATCTCCACCGGGATGTTGGCTTCGCGGCCGATGCGGAAGGCTTCGTCGAGCGCCTGCGGCTCCATGTCACCCTCGTTGCGCATGTGGGAGGCGTAAATGCCGCCGTAACGCGATGCGACCTTGGCGAGCGCGATCAACTCATCGGTCTTGGCGTAATTGCCGGGAGCATAGATCAGCGCGCTGGAGACGCCCATGGCGCCCTGCTTCATGCCGGTTTCCATGAGCTGCTGCATCTGCTGCAACTCGGCGGCGGTGGGCGCGCGGTCTTCATCGCCGATCACGTACTCGCGCAATTGCGCCGCGCCGATGTAGGTGCCGAGATTCAGCGCCGAGCCCTGCTGCTGCAGGCGGCGGAAGTAGCCGTCGAGGTCGGTCCAATCGATGTTGAGGCGATAGTGCTGCAGGTAATCTTTTTGCGGGGCGATGGTCTTGTCGTTCTGCGGCGCAATGGAGCCGCCCTCGCCGGTGATTTCGGTGGTGATTCCCTGGGTGATCTTGCTGAAGCCACGCTTGTCGATGAGCAGAGCCGCTTCGGACTGGCCCAGCATGTCGATGAACCCGGGAGCGACGATCATGCCGGCGGCGTCGATGGTGCGCTTTGCGGTAGCGTTGGCGGGAGCGCGGCCGACGAACACCACCTTGCCGCCGGCAATCCCCACGTCGGCGGCGACCCAGGGATTGCCGGTGCCGTCGATCACGTGGCCGTTGCGAATCAGGATGTCGTAGGAAGCGGGCGACTGGGCCAGCGCTACCCAGGAGCACAAGAGCAGAACTACGGCGGCGAGAGTTTTCATAGCTCCTTACCAGTGCAGCAGAAAATGCGCCGCCAGCCAGCCGAGGGTGGCGGCGAATGCGGTGCTCAGGAAATTTACGCCATTGTTGCCGAGGATGTGGCGGCGTTCCAGCGTCGCGCCCAGAAAGCTGTCGCACACCACGCCCAAAATGCCACCAAGCGCAGCCACCAGGAATACCCGCGATCCGGCATGAGGCTGCCAGAAGACCACGCCCGCAACCAGCAGCGCGGCGAAGATCCCGGCGCAGCTCCCTATCAAGGTGACGCCGCCGTCGGTTCCGGCGGGCACGCGGCGCAGGGTGGTGATCAAGAGCGCGTCGCGGCCGGTGGCCTCGCCTACTTCCGACGAGACGGTATCCGCGGCCGCTTCGGCCAGGGCCGCCGCCATCGCCAGTACGAAGACCTGCGGCGCGGGCGAAGCGAGGGCGGCGAGCGCGCAAAGGCCGGCGACGCCAAGATTGGAGACCACCTGCGCGGCAGTGCGGCCGCGGGTGTCGTCGCGCACGCGCAGCAGGCGCTTGCGCCGGCGACCGAGGCGGGTGGAGCACCAGGTCAGAACGAAGAGCATCACCAGCGCGGCGAATCCCGCCAAGCCCGCGCCTACGTAGATGGCGTAAGAGATCGCTAATCCCGCGACAGCGCCGGAAGGCGTAACGCCGCGGCAGAGGTAGGCTGCGAGGGCGAAGGCCGCGGAAATCGCCAGTTCCAGCCCATGCGCCAAGGCCGGAAACGCCGAGAAATCGCCCAGGGCCGCCGGCGCCAGCAGGACCAGCAGCAGCAGCGCCACCGACCAGGCAAGCTGGCGCTGCTCACGGGCATCGAGGCGGGCGGGGATGGGGAGGGCTGGCGGCACAGGCTTCGGTGCAGCGCATCGTACCAGAGAGCCCGGCGTGGCACAGCCGCCCTTGGCTGTGTCCGCGAAATTTCCGGGTTGGGGTGTGCGCGGGCTCTGGCGCGTCCCCGAACGAGGAAAGCATGGCATCTTCGGTGTGGTCCGGCTATCTGACCTTCGGTCTCATCTCCCTGCCGGTGCGCCTGTTTTCCGGCGCGCGCGGCAGCCGCATTTCCTTTCACATGCTGCACCGCGACGACCACGTGCGCGTCAAGCAGCAGCTGGTCTGCCCCGCCGAGGACAAGGTCCTGGGCCGCGACGAGATCGTGAAGGGTTACGAGTACCGCAAGGGCGAGTACGTCATCATCGAACCGGAGGAGATCAAGAAGATCGAGCCCAAGACCGCCAAGGCGATGGAGATCCTGGAGTTCGTGAAGGAAAAAGACGTAGATCCCATCTACTTCGAGAGCTCCTACTACCTGGCGCCGGAAGAGGCAGGGCGCAAGCCCTACGCGCTGCTGGCGCGCGCCATGCAGGAGACCGGCTACCTGGCGGTGGCCAAACTCACCATGCACAACCGCGAATACACCGTACTGCTGCGGCCGTACCAGAAGGGCCTGATGCTGCACACCATGTATTACTCGGAAGAAGTGCGGGAGATGCCGGAGATCGGCGCCGACCACGCCCAGTTGCACGAAGGGGAACTGAAAATCGCCCACCAACTCATCGAAGCGCTCGCCGGGGAGTGGAAGCCGGAGAAGTATCACGACACCTTCGAGGACAACGTCAAGAAGTTGATCAAGGCGCACCTCGAGGGCAAGGAAGTCGCCGCGGTGCCCAAGCCGGGCAAGCCGGCCAAGGTGGTGGACCTGATGTCGGCGCTGAAGCAGAGCCTGGCGCAGATGGAGAAGAAGCCGGCGGGCCGCGTCACCCATGCCCAGGAAGCGTCGGAGACGCACGTCAAGAGTGCAGCACGCAAGAAGGGCGGGAGAAAGAAAGCGGCGTAACGAATCGGGTCATCTCGCCATCGGGTCATCGCGCCATCGGGCCATCGCGCCAAGTTGGGAAACTACAGGTCCGAAAAATGCGGAGGTGGGGAGAAGCACAGCAGGAGCGTCCTATCATTGGTCGTTCGAGAATCCTGCATGGCGTCACACCAAGAAGAGCTTCGGGCGAGAACTAAGAAGTTTGCTCTTGAGGTGATTCGTTTATCGCGCTCGCTACCCAACCGTCCTGAAGGATGGATCATCGTCAAACAG
>DASUBK010000276.1:0-4376 GCA_035763305.1 Terriglobales bacterium
AGATTGAAGATTGAGAAGAGAGGAATTGAATATTGAAAATTGAATATTGAAAAATGCGGGAGACCCGTGGCGAGCCGAGCATCATTCAATATTCAATTTTCAATATTCAATTCTTTGGCTACCCGACCCGAATCTCCATCCAATCTGCAATCTGAAATCTTCAGTCTGAAATCTCCTCCGCCTCCGCGTCATTTTGCGCCGTCGATGGTCCCGCCAAATTCCCTCCGCCCACTTGCAACAGAAGCCGCGTCCCCGGCCATCCCACCAAGGTAAGTACGTTTAGGGGTGGGTTGCGGATGCCCAAGCCCGCCGCGCGGACGGCGCAGTTCGCCGATGCGACCGGGGGTGCGGCCCTCCCACGGGACGGAATCTTTTGAAGATCACCTTGTTCGGCTTGACCTTGTCCTCTTCGTGGGGAAACGGCCACGCTACTCCGTATCGCGCCCTGCTCCGCGCTCTCCACCGCCGCGGGCACGACCTGGTCTTCTACGAAAGAGATGTGGAGTACTACCGCCACCGGCGCGACTTCTCTACCTGCGACTTTTGCCGCCTGGAGCTGTATTCCTTCTGGGAGGAGGCGCGGACCCGCGCCCTGCGCGATGTGGCCTCGTCGGACGTGGTTGTGGTGGGCAGCTACTGTCCGGAGGGAGCACGCATCAACGACGACCTCTTGGCTGTTGCCGCACCGCTGCACGTCTTCTACGACCTGGATACGCCGATTACCCTCGCCAACCTGGAGCGCGGCGACCTCGACTACCTGCGGCGGGAGCAGCTTCCGCAATTCGACCTGGTGCTCTCCTTCACTGGCGGCGAGATTCTGCAACAACTGGAAAACCGCTGGGGCGTGCGCCGGGCGCGGCCGGTTTATGGCTGCGTCGATCCTGAAGTGCACCGCCGCGTTGCCGCCAATGCCGAATTCGCCTGCGGCCTCAGCTACATGGGCACCTACGCCGCCGACCGCCAGCACAAGGTGGACGAGCTTTTTCTCGAGCCGGCGCGGCGCATGGAAGCAACAGGGTTTGTCCTGGCAGGATCGTTGTATCCGTGGAACTGGCGCTGGCCGGAGAACGTGCGCATCTTCGAGCACGTCGCGCCTACCGAGCACGCGCAACTGTATTCCTCCTCGCGCCTGACCTTGAACATCACGCGCGACGGCATGGCGCGCTACGGCTACTGCCCTTCCGGCCGCTTCTTCGAGGCGGCCGCTTGCGGAACTCCAATCGTCACCGATACCTGGCCGGGGCTGGAGACGTTCTTCACTCCCGGCGAGGAGTTGTTCACCGCTTCGGCCGCGGATGAGGTTGTAGCCGCGTTACAGACTTCCGACGAAGTACTGGCGCGCGTGGCGCGGCGGGCGCGCGAGCGCACCTTGAGCGAGCACACCGGCGACCAGCGCGCGGAAGCGATGCTGCGGTATTTCGAAGAAGCAGTCGCCAGTAGCCAGTCGCCCGTAGCCAGTAGCCACGGGTAGTGACGACTGGCGACCGGCGACTGGGAACTGATCGGAGGTTGCGATGCTAGGCGTCATCCCCGCCGCGGGCGCGGGACAGAGAATTCAGCCCCTGGGGTGTTCCAAGGAATTGCTGCCGGTGGGTTCGCGCAGCATCGAGGGTGTCGAACGACCCAAAGCAGTCGCCGAGTACCTGGTGGAGCGCATGATCGCCGCCGGGGCCACCCAGATCTGCATGGTCATTTCGGCGGAGAAGAGCGACATCGTCCGCTACTTCGCCGAGCGCGACTACGCGGCCGAGATCTTCTACGTGGTGCAGAAGTCGCCGCGCGGGTTGTGCGACGCGCTGTTTCGCGCCGAGCCTTTCGCCCGCGACCGCTCCCAGGTGCTCATCGGCCTGCCCGACACCATCTGGTTTCCCGAGAACGCTTTCCGCCCCGCCATCGATGCGCTGGCCACCGCCGGTGTCGGCCTGGTGTGCTTCCCGGTGCTCGACCCCGCGCCCTTCGATGCCGTCGTCAGCGATGATCTCGGCTTCGTGGAGCGGGTGGACGTCAAGCAGAAGGACGCACCCTCGCACTGGATCTGGGGCGCAGTCACCGCCACCGGGGAAGCCTTTCATGACCTGAAACTACTGTGGGAGGCGCGCCACCGGGAGGACGAATTCCTCGGCCACCTGCTGAACGCCTACATCGGCGCCGGCAACGCGGTGCGCGCCGTGCACGTGGGAGAGCGCTACATGGATGTGGGGACAGTGGAGGGCTATCACGCGGCGCAGGACTACCTGCGCTCGCTGCGGGTCACGCCGGCGCTGCGGGCCGCCTAAGCCGCGCTGCTCTGCGCCCGCAGCACTTCCCGGATCTCGCGATTAATGCGCGCCGCGTCGCGGGTGGCGTTGTCGATCAACTCCAGCCACTTCTTCGAGTTGTCATCCAGCTTCGCCTGGGCCAGCAGGTAGGACGCCTGCATCACCGTCTCGATGGAGTTGCTCAGGTCATGGGCCAGGGAGCGCAGCTTGGCTACCACGTCGGGCGATATTTTCTGCGATGTAGTTTCCATAAAAAGCGCGTCGTCTGTACAGCTTACTACCGGGCAACCGTGCTAGGAGTTGGAGTCTGGATTCCGCCCAACCGTTGTTTGTCCGGAAGCGGACTTGAACTTTCGTCACCACAGGCAGGTGACCGCCCTTCCTTCCCTCCACCAGCTTGCTGGAGGCCGGTCGACCCCGACCGGCCTAATTCTCTCTCTGCGGGTTTCGCTGCACGCCCGCTCGATCCTGTCCCGCCATGTCACGGGCTGTAAGGCAAAAACTTACGCAGTGCTACGGGTATTTGCCTAATACTCCCTAACCCTGTGGAACCATAGAATCGCCCCGCGGCTGGGACTTCCGGCCCTGGGGGGCGAGTTGAGTAAAGGACTTGCGGCGATCCTTGTAGTCCTCGCAGCGACATTGTCATCTCCCGCCTGGGCGGGAACAGCCATTGTCCCGACCACCACCCTCGCCGCCGAGACCGGCAACAACACCAGCGCAGCCAACACCTTCACCGCCGCCGGCGACGGCAATGCCGGCGCGGGAAACGTCAGCAAGGTCGACACCCACAGCCTGCTCTATCCCGGCAACGCCACCGCTATTTATGCCCACGTGATGCCCTGGTGGGGCAAGTCGTCGCACATCAACATCGGCTATAACTCGCAGGATCCCACCGAAGCCCAGCGGCAGGTCAGCGACATCGCCAGCCGAGGCATGAACGGCGCCGTCCTCGACTGGTACGGACCCGACAGCTTCGAGGATGCGGCCATCAAGGTCTTCGCCAATGCGGTGCTGGCGCAGCCCAACTTCACCTTCGCCATCGAGATCGAGCACGGTGCGGTGCTGTGGGATTCGTGCTATCCCACCTGCACGGCCACCACCGCCTTCATCAACCTGGCCAACACGGTGGCGCAGCGATTCTACTCGTCTCCTGCCTATCTCCGGATCGGCGGCCGCCCGGTGCTGATGGAGTTCGACATGGCCGCCTTCACCGTGGATTGGAACCAGGTGCAGGCCTCGATCGCCGGCAATCCGCTCATCATTCATTACAACCCGCCGGGCTTCACCACCGCTTCCACCGCCGGCGCCTTCGGCTGGCTCTCGCCCAAGACGCTGGACGTCGAACCCGCCGGCTACGACGGCTCCGCCTACCTGAATTACTTCTACCAAACCGCCGCCAGCTATCCGGCTCAGCACACCGTCGGCTCGTCGTATAAGGGCTTCAACGACATTCTCGCCAGCTGGGCGCCGACCGGCGGCCGCCACATCGAGCAGAACTGCGGCCAGACCTGGCTGGGCACCTTTGCCACCGCCAACCACTACTACTCAGCTTCCCATCCGCTGGAAACCATGCAGGTCGTCACCTGGAACGATTACGAGGAAGGAACCGAGGTCGAAACCGGCATCGACAACTGCGTCTCCCTTGCCGCCGCGGTGAGTGGCACCCAACTGCAATGGCAGATCACGGGCGATGAACGCACCATCGATCACTACACCGTGTTCATTTCCTCCGACGGTCAGAACCTGATGCCCCTGGGCGACGTCGGCGCCGGCATCCACGCCTTCGATCTCTCCGCTTACAGCTTCGATCCGGGCAGCTACCGCCTGTTTGTGAAGGCGGTGGGCAAGCCGTCGCTGCGCAACCAGATGTCGGCCGCGGCGGCCTACACCATCGCCGCCCCCGCGGTGCCGGACATGAGCGTTTCGACGACTCCGGGAACGGTGACGCTTACCCGCGGCCAATCCGGCCAGTTGCAGGTCTCGGTTGCGTCCAGCGGCGGTTTCAGCGGCCAGGTGGCACTGGCTTGCGGCGGGCTTCCCGCAGGCGTGAGTTGCAGCTTCAGCCCGGCTATTCTCAGCGCCGGTAGTTCCGCAGGAACAACCATGTTGACGGTT
>DASUBK010000277.1:0-11073 GCA_035763305.1 Terriglobales bacterium
CCCTCCTGAAATCCAGCCCTGGACGCGCATTAACATCATCGAGGCTTCTGCCAAGGATCCTGCCACCGCGTACGTGGCTGCCAACCGCTACCAACTCGACGACTTCCGGCCCTATCTCTACCGCACCCACGATTTCGGAAAGACCTGGACGCTGGCGGTGAACGGAATTCCCCAGGACACCTTCGTCCGTACCGTGCGGCAGGATCCCGCTTCTCCCCAGCTTCTCTTCGCCGGAACCGAGACCGGCGTCTACGTTTCCTTCAACGACGGCGACAGTTGGCAGTCGCTGCAGATGAACCTGCCCATCGTGCCGGTGACCGACCTCACCCTCAAAAATGGCGACCTGCTGGCCTCGACGCAGGGACGGGCCTTCTGGGTTCTCGACGACGTCACCCCGCTGGAGCAATTGGCGGGCGCGCCCTCCTCGATCCAGCTGTTCAAACCGCGTCCGGCCTATCGCGCCGCGCGCGGGCGTTCGTTCGGTCCGCCCAGTGCGTTCGACGGCGTAGTCGTCGATTACTACCTCGCCGGCGCGCCCAACGGGCCCGTGAAGCTCGACTTCCTCGATGCCGCGGGTAAGCTGATCAAGTCCTTCAGCAGCGAGAAGCGTGCGGACGACTCGCGCGCGCAGCGCGGACGCTTCGGCGCAGCCATGGCGCGCGGCGACGTGGTTCCGGCACAAGCCGGATTCAATCGCTTCGTGTGGGATATGAGGTACGCCGATGCCGAGGGCATCGACGGCGGAACCTATTTATTCGGCGGCAGCCTGCGCGGTCCCGAGGTCGCGCCTGGACAGTACAGCGTGCGCCTCACCGCCGGCGATCGGACCCAGACGCAAACGATCGAGATTCGCAAGGATCCGCGCGTCCCGACCACGCAACAGGATTACCAGCGGCAGGTGGCGTTCCTGCTGGCAGTGCGCGACAAGCTCTCTGCGGCGAATCAGGCCATCAATCGCCTGCTCAAGGCGCAGCAGGATGTGCAGGCGACGCTCAAGAGCGCCAGCCTCAACTCCGCCGCGGGCGAGAAGGCGCGCAAGCTCAATGCGGACGTCGAGACCGAATTGCAGCAGCTTTACGAACCGCGCTTCACCGGCTTCGACGACCAGACATTGATCTATCCGTTGAAGCTGAATAACCGCATCGCGGCGCTGCAAAGCTACGTCGGCGGCGACTATCCTCCGACGCAGCAGGCGACCGAGGTACTCGATGAGTTGTCGCGCGAGTTGGACGGAATCCTCTCCCACGTGAAGCAAACGGTGGATACCGACTTGCCCGCTCTCCACTCGCAACTGCGATCCACGGCCGCGGCACAATGAGTCACGCCGTCGCGGAGGTCGCGGGCGCGCTGCGCTCGCGCTTTGCCGGCGAGATCCTGTGCCCCGAGGATTCCGAATTCGCCGCTGCCCATACCATCTGGAACGGCATGGTGCAGCGCACGCCGGGCCTGATCCTGCGCTGTGCCAATGTCGCCGATGTCCAGGCGGCGGTCCGCGCCTGCTCCGTGGCGGGAGTGTTGACGGCCATCCGCTGCGGCGGACACTCGCTGGCCGGCTTCAGCAGCTGCGATGGCGGCGTGGTGCTCGATCTCAGCCGCATGCGCGACGTGACTGTCGATCCGTCGCGGCGAACAGCGCGCGCCGCCGGCGGCTGCCTGCTCGGCTCGATTGACACCGCGACCCAGGCTGCCGGCCTTGCCTTCCCTGCCGGCGTGGTCTCGCACACCGGCGCGTCGGGACTCATTCTCGGCGGCGGCACCGGTTGGCTCACCCGACTGTGCGGCCTGTCCTGCGACAATGTGGAGGCGTTCACGCTGGTAACCGCTGACGGCGCACTCCTGCGCGCCGACAGCGGCGAGAATTCCGATCTGTATTGGGCGCTTCGCGGCGGCGGCGGCAACTTCGGCGTAGTGACCGAGTTCGAACTGCGCCTGCACCCCATTCGCTGCGTCCTGCTCGCCAGTGCCTGGTCGAAGGGCGCGGACGCGCTGCGCGTGCTGCGCTTCTGGCGCGAGTTCATGCCCGCCGTACCCGACGCGCTGAAGTGGAACGTTTCGCTGATGCTGGCGCCGGATACTGCGCAGGTTCCCGCCGAATTGCGCGGCCGCGTCGCCGTCAGCCATGGCGTAGCGTGGTTCGGAGGGGAAGACGAGGGGCGCCTCTGGCTGAAGAAGATCCTTGCCGCAGTCGCACCCAGCGCAGCCTGCACGGAGACCAAGTCGTTCCTCGCGCTGCAAACCATGGCGGACAGCGAGTTCCCTCACGGCGCCCGCTACTACACCAAGTCCGGCTATTTCCTCCAGCTTGACGACTCGACGATCGAGCGCATGGTCGAGTCGCTGGCCACGGTGCCGTCGGCGAGAAGCCAGATCGAACTCGCCTACCTCGGTGGGGCCGCAGCGCGCGTAGACGCGGCCGAGACCGCCTTCGGCGACCGCGGCGCGCCCTTCATCACCAACCTGCTGGCCCACTGGAATGACGCGCACCACGATGAAGTCAACGTCGCGTGGGTGCGCCGCTTATTCGCCACGCTACGCCCGCGCATGAAGCCCGGCGTGTACGTCAACTTCATGAGCGGCGATGAGGCCGAGCGCGTTCCCGAAGCCTACAGCGCGCGCTGGGAGCGGCTGCTGGCGATCAAGCAGAAGTACGATCCACGAAATTTCTTTCGCTTGAACCAGAACATTCGCGCGGCGAACACGGCCAGGTCGGTTTCCTAACGGAGCGAACGCGCCCTCGCGTTCGTCGGCCCCGGCATCGTCCCGGCATCGCTACTTCGCGTTCGCCGTTCCGCCCATCTTGCTTTTCAACTCGGCAATCTGCGGCTGCATGGCGGTCCACTGCGCGAACAACTGCTCGCGTTTCTTGTCGTACTCCTGGAAGGCGTCATACACCTGCTGTGGAGGCGCGGAGTCGGCGCCCTCGGCCACATTCGCCAGATCGGCGAACTGCGCGTCCAGCATGATCGGAAAGACCAGCGCGGCGCTCCGGTTGGTGGAATTCACCTGCACCAGTTGCTCCTCGATCGCCGACATCTTCGCCGACACCGCATCCAACTCGGCCATCCCCCCGGACGACGCGCGGCGAAGATTCGCCAACTCCGCGCGCGCGGCACGCAGGCGGTTCACCAGGTCGTGAATCTCAGTCACCCGGTCGCGGCACTGCAGCGCGAACTGGTACTGCTTTTCCAGGTCGGCTTGCGACACTTTGACCCGCGGGTCGGCCTTGATCTCCAGCGGCGCGGTGTAGTCGCGGCCGGCCGCGGTGAGCTTCACCTGGTAGCTTCCCGGCGGAACCATCGGCCCTCCCGCCTGCGCCTCCATGACGAAGAGACCGGGGACTTCGCTGGGGCCGGCCACGCGGTAGTTCCAGAAGTAGCGATTCATCCCCGCCTTGACCGCAGGTGACATCGCTGCGCCGCGCCGTTGCGGACCACGCGCTTCACTTTCCGCGCGGGCCGCGAGCGTGGCTTTATGCACCACCTGGCCGGAAGCATCGCGGATCTCAATCGTTACCGGTTGTGACGGAACTTCGGCCAGGTAGAAATCAATCGCCGCGCCCGCGGGAGGATTCTGCCCCACGGCGCGCCCGCCGCCCTGTCCGCCGAAGAAGCCGCCGCGACGCTCGCGGTAGGCGACGGCCGGAGTGAACAATTGCGCCGGCGACGATGCCATCTCCCCATTCACCTGCCGCAGCGGCGCGATGTTGTCCAGCACCCAGAAGCCGCGCCCGTGCGTGGCGACAATCAGATCGTTCCCGTGAATCGCGGTGTCGTAAACCGGCGAGTGCGGCAGGTTGAGCTGCAGGCTCTGCCATTGCCGGCCATCGTCAAAGGAGACGTACACGCCCGACTCGGTTCCGGCGTAGAGCAAGCCCTTGCGCTGCGGATCCACGTGCACCGAGTGAACATAATCGTTAGCGGGGATTCCGCTCACCAGCGGCGTCCACGTCTTTCCGAAGTCGGTGGTCTTGAAGATCATCGGCCGGAAATCGTCGTTGAAGTGCAAGTCGGCGGCCATGTAGGCGGTACCTGCGTCCCACGGCGACGCTTCGATCATGTTGACCCGCGACCACTCCGGCAACTCCGCCGGCGTGACCTTGGTCCAGTTCTTGCCGCCGTCGCGCGTGAGGTGCACCAGGCCGTCGTCGCTGCCCGCCCAGATGAGCCCCTGCTGCACCGGCGACTCGGCAATCGCGAACACGGTGTCGTAATACTCCGAGCTGGAGTTGTCGGGCGTGAGCGGCGTGGGGCTCGACTGCTGCTTCGTCTTGTCGTTGCGCGTCAGGTCGGGACTGATCACCTGCCAGCTCATCCCCCCGGTCGTCGTTTTGAAGACGACTTCACCGCCGAGATAGAGCACGTTAGGATCGTGCGGCGAAATCAGCATCGGCGAGGTCCACTGGAAGCGATGCTTCAGGCCCGCCGGCGTCCAGGCGCGCGCGCCGAAGAAGGGCGCGATGTTCTGCACTTGTCCGGTGTGGCCGTCGTAGCGGGTGAAGTGGCCGTTGTGATCGCCGGCATAGACGATCTGCGGATCGCGCGGGTCGGGCCAGTTGTACCCCGACTCGCCGCCGCCGATGGAGTGCCACTCGCGCTCGCCGATGGAGCCCGTGTCGCTCCGGCTCAGGATGGCCACGCTGCCGCTGTCCTGCTGCGAGCCGTAAATGCGGTAATTGAAATTGCTGTCGGTGGCCGCGTGGTAGAACTGCCCCGTGGGCTGGTTGTTTTCCGCGCTCCAGCTGTTGCCGCCGTCGATGCTGATGGACGCCCCGCCGTCGTCGGCTTCGATCATGCGCTTCGGATTGGCCGGATCGATCCACAGATGATGATCGTCGGTGTGCGGCACCGGCATGGCGCGGAAGCTGCGGCCGCCGTCGGTGGAGCGCATCGCGTTCAGGTCCAGCACGTACACGGTGTCGGCGTTCTGCGGGTCGGCATAAATATGGTTGCCGTACCACGGCCGCACCCAGATGGGTTCGTTGTTGACCATGGTCCAATGGCCGCCGCCGTCGTCGGAACGGTAAATCGCGTTCTCCTTGGCCTCGATCATCGCGTACACGCGCTGCGAGTTAGCGCCGGAGACCGCCAAGCCTATGCGCCCGAGAATCCCGCTGGGCAGCCCGTTCCCTTCCAGCTTCTTCCACGTCGAACCGCCGTCGGTGGACTTGTACAGCCCTGATCCCGGGCCGCCGCTGATCATGCTGTACGCCGTGCGCCGCACCTCGTACATGGCGGCGTACAGCACCTTCGGATCTTTGGGATCGAAGACCAGGTCGGTGGCGCCGGTCTTGTCGTCCACGTAGAGAACTTTTTGCCAATTCTTGCCGCCATCGTTGGAGCGGAAGACGCCGCGCTCCGCGTTGGGTCCGAAGGCGTGTCCGACCGCCGCCACGAATACCGTCTGCGGATTCTTGGGATCCACCAGGATCTCGGCGATGTGGCGCGAATCGCGCAACCCGATGGTGCTCCAGGTGCGCCCGCCGTCGGTGGACTTGTAAACTCCGTCGCCCGCCGTGATGTCGTTGCGCAGGCAAGGCTCGCCGGTGCCGACGTAGATCACGTTGGGGTCGGTCGGATCGACGGTGATCGCGCCAATGGCGAAGATTCCCTGGCGGTCGGAGATCGGCATCCACGACTCGCCCCCGTTGCTGGTCTTCCACACGCCGCCGCCCACGGCGCCGAAATAATAAGTCTGCGGATCGCCGGAGACGCCGGCCACGGCCTCGACACGGCCGCCGCGGAACGGTCCCACCAGTCTCCAGCGCAGCCCGTCGTACAGCTTTGCGGGAACGGTTTGCGCGGCTGCGGCGGCGGCAAGTGAGAAGAAGAAGATGGCGATTACGATCACAGACAGGCGCTTGCTCATGGTTCTCACCCCAGGCTGCGATGAATTCATGGCGATCAAACTCATGAAAACTTAAATGCCGGGCTCCAGCGGCTCTTCGGCGAGCGGCGCCGATTCACGCGCGCGGCCGGAGTCGACGCGTCCGTACACCCAGTAGGCGACACTCAGCAAAGCCAGCCACGGCAGGCCGGCCAGGATCGTCGGCCTCATGCCCGGCACCCACCACGTGGTGGCAATGATCGCCGCCACCAGCAGCGCGCCGAGGATCGACGTGTACGGATAGCCGATCATGCGCACCGGCAGGCGTCGGCCGCCGCGCGCGTCCCAGGCGCGGCGAAACGCCAGATGCGTGATGAAGATCATCATCCACACGAACAGCCCGCCGAACAGCGCCACGCCGAACAGGTACACGTATGCGCTGGCGGGATACAGAATGGCTACCACGGTCGCAATCGCCAACCCGATGGTGGACACCAGCAGCGCCGGCAGCGGCACGCCCCGGCCCGTCACCTTGCCCAGCGCCGCGGGCGCGTATCCGCCGCGCGAGAGCGAAAACATCATTCGCGTCGAGAGATAGAGGTCGCAGTTCATGCTCGACAGCGCCGCGGTCAGCACCACGAAATTCATCACATGGGTGGCGGCCGGAACTCGCATCAGCCGGAAGACGGTTACGAAAGGACTCGCGGTCACGTCGGCGCCCGGCTGGATGCTCTGCCACGGCACCACTCCCACCAGCACCACCATGGCGGCGATGTAGAAGAAGATCAGCCGGAAGACCATCGACTTCATCGCCCGCGGGATGGCTTCGTCGGGCTTCTTGGCTTCGCCGGCAGTGACCGCAACCACTTCGGTGCCGATATAACTGAAGATGACGAAACACATCGCCATCCACATCCCGGAGAAACCGTTCGCGAAGAAACCGCCGGAAGTGAGGTTGTGCAACCCGGGATGCGGCGCGCTCGGAATCAGGCCGAGCAGAACCACCGCGCCGAAGCCGATGAAGGCCAGGATCGCGACCACTTTGATCATCGCGAACCAGTACTCGAACTCACCGAAATTGCCCACCCCGGTCGCGTTCACGCCCACCAGCAGAATCGAGAACAGGACAATCCAAATCCAGGGCGGCACCTGCGGGAACCACCAGCGGCAGTAGATGGCGACCGCCGTCGCCTCGCCGCCGATGGCGATGCACTGGCACGCCCAATAGGTGTAGCGCACCACGAAACCCGCCCAGCGGTTGAGATACAGCTCGGCATAAACGCCGAATGAACCGGCGGTCGGGTGGGCGACGGCCATTTCCGACAACGTACCCATCAGGAGCAGCGCGATCCCCGCCCCGAGCAGGTAGCAGGCCAGCACCGCCGGGCCGGCGGTGTGGACGGCCAGCGAACTGCCCAGGAACAAGCCGGTGCCGATCGCGCCGCCGATGGCGATCATCGCCATCTGGCGGGTGCTGAGTTCCCGCGCCAGGCCGGATTCCTTCGCAAGAACGGCCTTCGTCGCGGCAGAATGTTCGGAGGTGTTCAACCAAGCTCCAATCTAACGCGGCGACATTATCACAGGTCCAAGAGCGTTATGCATACACTGCGTATGCCAGTTCTCTAGTTCCCCTTGCGCGCCAGTACGCCTGCCATGCGGCGCAGTTCTCCCACGGTGTTGTAATGCGCCAGTGAGACGCGCACGCCGCCGCTGTCCGGATCGAGCCCCAGCCGCCTCATCAGACGCGGTGCGTACATGTGTCCATCGCGCGCTCCGATGCCCGCCGCCGCCAGCCTCTCGACTACATCTCTGGGAGTGACACGCGGCAAGTTGAAAAAGAAGGTGGGCACGCGGCCGTCCACGGCATCGGGACCGGTGATCCCGTATACCGTCGCATCGCACTCGCGCAGGATCCGCAGCATTTCGCCCGCGAGAGCCTTTTCATACGCGCGCACCGCGGCCGCAGCGGCCGTGATGTTCTCCCGCCTCGATGCGAGTTTCGTCGCATTTACCTGTTCCCCCAGCCACTCCAGGTAGCGCACCGCGGCGTCCATGCCGGCGACGTTCTCATAAATGAAGGTGCCCACCTCGATTTTCGAGGGCGGCTCGTCGGGAATGAAGTCCTCGCGGAAGGTGGGCAAAGTCAGGAGACACTCGCGCCGGCCCCACAGAAATCCCATGTGAGGGGAAAATATCTTGTACCCTGAGCACACCAGGTAATCGCAGTCCCAGGCCTGCACGTCCATGAGGCCGTGCGGCGCGTAGTGCACCGCGTCGAGGAAGACCTCGGCGCCGGCCGCATGCGCCAAGCGCCCGACGGTCGCCACATCGACGATGCTCCCGATGGCATTCGAGGCCACGGTGCACGCCACCAGCCGCGTGCGCGACGACAGCAAGCGCTCGAGATCGGCGGTGTGCAGGCGGCCATCGTCGCGCACTTTCCACCACACACACCGGGCGCCTTCGCGCTGCAGCGCGAGCCAGGTGGCGACGTTCGCTTCGTGGTCCAGTTCGGTGACCACGATCTCGTTCCGCTGTCCCAGCGTCTGCCCCACGGCCAGGCTGATAAGGCGGATGAACGAGGTGGCGTTCATGCCGAAAGAGATCTCCCCCGGATCGCGAGCGTTGACCAGCTCCGCTACGCTGGCCCGGGCCAGCGCGATGCAAGCGTCAACTTCCTCGCTGCGCCGGTAGCGGCCGCCACGCTGGACGTTTCGCTCCACCAGGTGCCGCGCCACAGCGTCGAGAACGAACTGCGGCGCCTGCGCCCCGGCGGCGTTATCGAAGAAGACGAAATCCTCCGCATTGTGCAACGCCGGAAAACACGCGCGAACCGCGTCGATAGGAAATTGCGCCTGCAGCGCAACCCCCGCCCCACCCCGCTCCTCCGCCTGTCCGACTTTCGTATTCATGCTGCCGCTCCCACCCCGAAGGGATGGAACAATGTCCCATAGGGCACGTGTCTGTCAACTGCATATCTGTCGTATGCCGGTGGCATACCAGATGAATGGGATGAATATACCTTTTCCTATTGACAGCTCCCACCCGGTAAACCTATAGTGCGCGGCCATCCGGATGATGGGGTCGTTCGACACGGAGGTAGACATGTCCGCCAGACCGTACCTGCGCCAACTCGGCGCGGCTTCCCTCTTTTTTTGGCTGGTTCTCGCCTCGCTCACAACCTTCGCGCAAACCTCGACCTCGGGTCTGCTGGCCGGCGTGGTCACCGACCCGTCCGGCGCGGTGATTCCGGGGGTCACGGTCACTCTCAAGCAAACCGCCACCAACGTCACCTCGCAAGTCACCACCGATTCGGTCGGACACTACGTGTTCCCGGTCGTCTACCCCGGCGACTACATGCTGACCTTCACCGGCGGCGGGTTTCAGAACGCCGAGGTGCCGCAGGTCCATGTCGAGGTGCAGAAATCCTATAACGTGAACATGGCCATGCAGGTGGGCAAGTCCACCGAAACCGTGCAGGTCACCGACATCGCCGGCGTCGAACTGCAGACCACCAGCGCCACCGTCGGTACGGTGCTGGGCGGCAATTCGCTGGAGAGCCTGCCCACCTTCACCCGCAGCGCCAGTTCGCTCATGTTCCTGCAGCCGGCGGTCTCGCCCGACGGCATGATCTCCGGCGCGCGCCGCGAGCAGGTCACCTTCTCCTTCGACGGCGGCGACGTCACCAGCGACTTGGAAGGCAGCAACAGCTACGCCTCGCCGCCGGGCGAGCCGAGTCCTTCTCCTTCCGTTCCCATTCCGCTGGAGAGCACCCAGGAATTCCAGGTATCCACCGCCAACCCCAACGCCACTTTCGGGCGCTCCTCCGGCGGCCAGGTTTCGCTGGTGACCAAGCGCGGCGGCAACGCCTTCCACGGCAGCCTTTACGAGTACAACAACAACGATGGTCTGAACGCCAACAGCTGGACCAACAACCTCATCGGCCTGCACAAGCCGCACTCGGTGGACAACCGCTTCGGCGGCACCATCGGCGGGCCCATCAAAAAGGACAAGTTGTGGTTCTTCGCCAACTACGAAGGGCGCCGCCTGCACAGCCCCAGCAACTTCAGCTTTGTGGTGCCCTCGGAAACGATGAAGACCGGCGTGCTGCGCTTCCGTAACGCCAGCGGCACCGTGGTGAATTACTCCCTGCAGCCGGGGAGCATCACCACCGCTTGCGGCGGCGCTTCCTGCGATCCCCGCAACGTGGGCGCCAGCCCCGTGGTCCTCTCCCAACTCGCTCTCTATCCCGTCGGCAACGACAGCAGCCTGGGCGACGGCCTCAATACCACCGGCTTCACCTTCAACGCCAGCACGCCCACCATCCAGGACCTCGGCGTCCTCCGCCTGGATTACAAGATCAACGATAAATGGAGCGCGTTCTTCACCGGACACTACTCCAACACGGATCGCGTCAGCACCAGCCAGGTCAGCCTGCTAGGCACGCCCGGCCCGGTCTCCGCCGATCCCATCAAGCCGCAGTTCTACAGCTTCGAAGTAACCGGGCAGCTCACTTCCAACCTGATCGCCGTCACGCACGGATCGTGGCTGCGCAACTGGTGGGGCTGGGTGCGGCAGCCTCCTACGCCGCTGGTGTCGGGCACGCAAACCGCGCTCGTGCTGGCCGGCGAAGGTTCGGGGAATAACAACGGCACCGGCAAGCTGTTGGCCGACCCGGTGAACCTGGCCACCCAGGCTGCGCGCTACCGCGTTTCCGACGGAAAGAAGTATTACCTCGCCGAGGATCTCAGCCTGGTTCACAACAGTCACCTCTTCCAGTTCGGCGGCTCGTGGTACCTGAACCACGACTACTTCCTCAAGAGCGACAATTTCGCCGGCGGCCTGACTGCGGGTCCCCTGCTCTACGTGGAATCCACCGGCAATGGCAGCGGCGAATTCATGAAAATGTCCTCGGCCTATCAGCCGAGCACCATCCAGGCCTCCGACCTGCTGCGCTGGAACGAGTTGTACAGCACCATGCTCGGCCTGGTGGACCGCAGTTCGCAGGTCATCACCCGCGACGGCAACTTCCAGCCTTACCCGCTGGGCACCCCCGCCTACTCGCGCACCAGCATCGGAGCTTACAACGCATACTTCCAGGACATCTGGAAAGCCAGACCGTCGCTCACTCTCACCCTCGGCTTGAACTGGTCGGTGCAACCGAACCCCAAGGAAGCCAACGGCAAGTACGACCTGCTGGTTGACCCCACCACCAACCTGCCGATCAGCTACTGGAAGTACTTCGAGCAG
>DASUBK010000278.1:0-6956 GCA_035763305.1 Terriglobales bacterium
CGCGGAGCTGCTCAAGTACCTGCTCGACCGCACCGGCTACATCAAGGCGCTGGAAGAGGAAGACTCGCCGGAAGCCTTCGCCCGCATCGAGAACCTGAAGGAACTGGTCAACGCGGCCATGGACTCGCGCGACCGCGGCGAGTCGCTGCAGGAGTTTTTGGATCACGCCGCGCTGGTCGCGGATACCGACGAGATTGACGAGACGGCGCAGATCACGCTGATGACCCTGCACTCCGCCAAGGGCCTGGAGTTTCCCCTGGTGTTCCTGGTCGGCATGGAAGAGGGCCTGTTCCCGCACTCGCGGACGTTCCTCAATCCTGACGACATCGAGGAAGAGCGGCGGCTGGCGTACGTAGGCATGACGCGCGCCATGGACCAGCTGGTGGTGTCGCGCGCCCGCTATCGCCGGCGTTACGGCACGGACATGCCGGAGGCGTCGGTCCCGTCGCGCTTCCTGGAGGAGATTCCGCCGCAGCTGCTGCAGGACCTGGGCTCGTCCGGGCGGCGGCAGCAGTCTATGCTGGATGAGGTCTTCGGCCCGCCGCGGGCCATTCCCTACCCGCGCCGAGGATATGGAGATCGCGGGATGTATGGAGGCCGGCCGACTTCGGCGGGCAACGACGACTACTCTTCCACGCACTACGACTACGAGAACGAGGATCAGTCCGCGGTGCACCGGCCGAGCGATCCGCGCGGCACGAAGCCCTCGTACGCGGGCGCGACTTACAACTCCATCGACAACATCGCCGAGTTCTTCGCCTCGCGCGGCAAGAAGTTCGCCCGGCCGAAGGTCGAGGTGCCGGCGCCGACCGGCAAGACCGGATTCCGCCCCGGCCAGCGGGTGCGCCATCCGAAATACGGCGAGGGAACCGTGTTCAAACGCGAGGGCGAGGGAGATGCGGCGAAGATTACGGTACAATTCACCAGATTCGGGGTAAAGAAGCTGGTGGAGAAGTTCGCCCAGCTGGAACGGGTGTAAGCGAGCTATCAGCTGTCAGCCGTCAGCTCTCAGCTGCAAGAGACAGCAGCCCCGCGGGGGCAGGGCACATAGCAGAGTTTTCCCGGCCGGAGGCGGCCGGGGTACAAACGTCATTAAATTCTGAGATAAGGACAGACATGGCAAATACCAAGGCACTGGCGAAAGACGAACGCAAGAAGGCAAAGCGCACCGCGCGCAAGAAGAGCGCGCAGGCGAAACCCAAGGCCAAGCGCGATTACGCGCGCGGCTCCAAGAAGCGCAAGGTGAAGAAGATGGTGCGCGGCCAGGCGAAGCGGTAGCTAGCCGCCAGCTCTCAGCCATCAGCCATCAGGTAGCTTCTGGTGGCTGATGGTTTTCGCTCAACCGAAACTGAAACCGAAACTAAAACTTCTTTGGCCAACACAACCACGACCAACTCCCGCAGCGAGCAACCGTCGTCGCAGCTGCTCGCCCGCAAGTCCATCGACAAGCTGATTGCCGAGTCGGAGGAGCCGGAACACCGGCTGAAGAAGAGCCTGGGGCCGTGGAGCCTGACGGCGCTGGGCATCGGCGCCATCATCGGCTCCGGCATCTTCGTGCTCACCGGCACGGCGGCGGCGGGCGAGTACTTCCAGGCGCCCAACCTGATTCACGCCCAGGTATTGGACCTGATCGTGAATTTCTTCCGCAGCGGCAACGCGCAGGGCGTGCTGATGCACGGCCGCCCGCCCGCAGGCCCGGCCATCGCCATCTCTTTCATCCTGGTGGCGATTGCCTGCAGTTTCGCCGGATTGTGCTACGCCGAACTGGCGTCGATGATCCCCATCGCCGGCAGCGCGTACACCTATTCGTACGCCACGCTGGGGGAGATTTTCGCCTGGATCATCGGCTGGGATTTGATCCTGGAGTACGCGGTCAGCAACGTGGCGGTGGCGGTCGGCTTCAGCGGATATCTGAAAGCGCAGCTCGCCTCGTTCGGCCTGGTGATTCCCGACAAATGGTCCACGCCGGTGCATGCCGGAGGCCAGTGGACCGGCGCCTACTTCAACCTGCCTGCGTTCCTGGTGGTGTTCATCCTGACCGTGCTGCTGATTCGCGGCGTGCGCGAGTCGGCGGAAACCAACAACATCATGGTGGTGATCAAGCTGGGTGCGATCATCACCTTCCTGGTGATCGGCGGGATGCTGGTGAACAAGAATAACTGGCATCCCTTTGCGCCCTCCGGCTTCAGCGGAATCGTGACCGGCGGCGCCATCATCTTCTTCACCTACATCGGCTTCGACTCCGTCTCGACGGCGGCGGAAGAGGCGAAGGAGCCGCGGCGCGACATTCCCTTCGGCATCATCGCCTCCCTGATCGTGTGCACCATCCTGTATGTCGGCGTCGCCCTGGTGCTGCTGGGCATGATGCCGTTCCCGCTCTTCCGCTCGGGAACGCAAGTCGTCCAGGTGCAACTGGCGCAGCCGTCGGCAGCGTTCGAGCAGCAAGTGCATGCGCTACCCCAGGTAGCCGCGGTGGCGCCCGGCTCGAATAACGTCTATCGCGTGGTGGTGGACGGCGATCGCGAACAGGCCGGCGCGGTGGCGCAAAGCATCGCGCAGTTGGCGGGACAAAACGGCACCACCGTCAGCTCCAGCTCGGTCAGCAACGCCGCCGAAGCGCCGGTGGCCTACGCGCTGGCCACCCTGGGCGCCAACAAAGTCTTTCAGGCCATCATCATCATCGGCGCGCTGACCGGCATGCTGTCGTCGCTGCTGGTCTTCCAGTACGGCCAGACGCGCATCTGGTTCGCCATGTCGCGCGACGGCCTGCTGCCCGGCATCTTCTCCGCGGTGCACGCCAAGTTCAAAACGCCGCACTGGTCCACCTGGATCGCGGGCTTCGCCGTGGGAATTCCCGCGGGGCTGGTGGACATCGGCGATGCCGCCGACCTGTCGAACATCGGCACGCTCTTCGCCTTCGTGCTGGTATCGCTGGGCGTGATCATGCTGCGGCGGACACAGCCGGAGCGGCCGCGCGGCTTTAGAGTCCCGCTGGTGCCGCTGTTCCCGCTGATTTCGGTGGTGCTGTGCGGCGGGCTGATGACCGGCCTCACTGTGATTACATGGATCCGCTTCTTCGTGTGGCTCGGGATCGGGCTGCTGATCTACTTCCTTTACAGCCGGCGGCACAGCGAGTTCGCGTCCAGGACCTAACCGCTGATTTTCACTGATGAACGCTGATTTCCACGCCAGAGATGTCTGGCACGGGTCTTCGACCCGTGCTCCCGGGTCGGAGACCCGGGCCCCACAATCCCTGCGCGGCTGGCGGCGGACGTTGTGCGTTGTCGTGCTGGCGCTGGCGCTGTCGGGATTGCTGGCGTCGCCGCATCCCACGCTGCTGCCGTTCGTCAAGCCGGTGCGCGTGGAGGCGTGACGCGGGCGAGAAAAAGGGCCGGTCGTGGTCGACCGGCCTCCATCGGACGCGCCGGCTGGAAGCCGGCGCTACAAAGAAAATCGGCGCTACATAAAAAGCCCGGCTACTCGCCGGGCTTCTTCGTGACACCTGAAACTAGAAACTAGAAACTCTCTACTGCGGCTGGGGCTTCGCCGCCTCCGCCTTACGGTCGCCGGTCTGGTGCGCCAGCCTTACCTTGGCTGACTCCAGCTTCTTCTGCACGTTGGCCACGTCGGTGCTGTCGATATCGCCGCTGAGGCTGCGATTGAACTCCGCCAGCGAGCGCTCCCAGTAGGCCACCGCCATCTTCAGCCGGTCGGTCTTCTGGTACAGGTCGCCCAGATGCTCCAGCACCGTGGGATCGCTGCTGGAATGCTCCGACGCCTTGCGCAGGTTCTCTTCCGCCAGGTCGTAGTTGCCCATCTTGAAGTAGGTCCAGCCCAGCGAATCGAGGTAGGCGTAATTCTGCGGATCGAGCGCGGTGGCCTTCTTCACGTAGGTCAGCGCCTCTTCCAGGCGGGTGCCGCGGTCGGCCAGCATGTAGCCGAGGTAGTTAAGCACGGCGGCGTTGTTGGGATCGTCGGCCAACACGCGCTTGAACATCTGCTCCGCCTCGTCGTACTTGTGCTGGCGCTCGAAGAAGGAGCCGGCGATGAAGTTGACGTAATCGCGGTCCTCGGGCTTGCTGGCCATCTGCTGCGCCTTGGCGATGTACTGCTCCGCATCCGTCCAGCGCTTGGCGCGCGAGTAAATCTGCGCGATGGCCACGTAGACGTCGCGGTCTTCCGGACCGCCCTTGAGCATGGAATTGGCCAGCTTCAGCCCATCATCCACCTTGCCGCTGTCCGCCAGTTGCCCGGCGAGGATCAGCTTGAGGTTGCGATCCTTGGGAAGCTTGTCGGCCGCCTCCTGCGCCACCGCGGTCGCCTGGGCATACTGCTTGCCGTCGCGCAGGGTGTCGATCATCTGCTGGTAGGCGCGGGTGGCGGAGTCGTCGCCCAGGGAGAGCATCTTGCGGAAGGTGTCGACGGCCAGCTGCGTCTTGCCGGCATCGCGATAGACGCTGCCCAGCCGCTCCAGGAAGATGGCGCGGTTGTTCTTCTCGCCGGCGTTGTAGCTGTTGTCGCTCTTCTCCGACTTCTGCAGCAGTTCGTTGAGCAGGCCGGCTGCGTCGTCGTAGCGGCCCTGCGCCTGGTAGATGACGGCGATGTTGTAGGGCACTTCCTGCGAATCGGGAATCTCGGCCTGCGCCTTCTTCAGCGCGTCCAGCGCCATGTCGAACTTGCCGTCGCGGCGGTAGATCTCGGCGATGCGCATGTAGCTCTGGGCATCGTGGGGATCGCCCTCGACGATCTGGCGATACTGCTCCAGCGCCGCCTCGGGCTGGTTGTCGTTCATCAGGTTCTGCGCCAGGCTGCGCTGGGTGTCGAGATTGTCGTGATCCAGGTCGAGGGACTTCTTGTAGGCCTCGATGGCCTTCTTGTAGTCCTTCGCCTGCTCGTAGGTGTAGCCCAGGGCGGCGTAGACCTTGGCCGAGCGGTCGGCCTCGGGCACCTTGTTCAGGACCTCGGCGGCGCGCGACGGATCGCCCTCTTCGTTGTAAAGGTAGGCGAGGGTGGAGATGGCGTCTTCCGAGTCGGGCTGCAACGCGACCGCGGTCTTGAATTCGTTCTCCGCCTTCAGCAGGTCGTTGTTGATGCGGTAGAGACGGCCCAGCAGGATGTGGTCGTCGGCGCTCTTGGGATCGAGGCGGACAATCTCCTCATACTCGCCGATCGCGCGCTTAAGGATTTCCTGCGACTGCTGGCCGGCGGTCGGCTGGTCGCCCAAAGAACGAAGATAGATGCGGCCCAGCAGGCGGTGCGCCTCGAGATTGTTGGGGTCCTTCTTAATGATGTCCTGGGCTTCCAGCACCGCGTCGCGAATGCGGCCGGTCTTGGCGTAGAGTTCGGCCAGTCCGGCGTTCAGGTAAGGCGAGCTGGGATCGGCGGCGATGGCGGCCTTGTACTCGTCGATGGCCTTGTTGGCGAACTCGGCGCGGCCGTAGATCGCCACCAACTCCTCGTACATGTGCGCCATGGCGTAGTGGTAGTAAGACTGGGAGCGATCGGCGGCCTGCGGCGCGGCGGTCGACGGCGGCGCGGCGGGCGATTTCTTGGCCGCGGACGGAGCGGCGCTGGCCGGCGTCTTGGCCGGCGGCTGCTTCTGATCGGAAGGCATTTGCGCCACTGCGGCCAGGGAAAAGGCCAGCAGCACGGCGGCTGACAAACTACGGATGTTCATGGAAATCCTTGAAGGCAAACGAAGCCACTCCACGTCGGTTGGATGCTCCCCCCGCGCGCTGTGTCACTGTATTTTACGCCCATTCCCGCCCGGCGCAGCCGGATTGGGACCGGCGGCATAGCACGTTAGTTCAATCACTGAAACCCCACGCCGGGCGGCAAGTCGCAGGCAGAACTTATTCGTAGCGTAGCGCCTCAATCGGGTCCAGCACCGAGGCCTTACGAGCGGGATAGAAGCCGAAGAAGATGCCGACGGCGCCGGAGAAGGCCGCCGCCACCACCACCGCTTCGGGCGACAGCGCCATGGGCCAGCCCAGGGCGCGGCCAATCAGCCACGATCCTCCCATGCCGAGCAGCACGCCGGCGAGCCCGCCCACCATGCTGAGCATCACCGCCTCGCCCAGGAACTGCAGTTGCACATCGCCTTCGGTGGCGCCGATGGCCATCCGCAGGCCGATCTCTTTGGTGCGCTCGGTCACGCTGACCAGCATCACGTTCATGATGCCGATGCCGCCCACCAGCAGCGACACCGAGGCAATCGCGATCAGCAGGTAGGTAAACGTCCGGCTGGCGTCGAGGCGCGCCTGGATGAATTCGTCGGGACGGCGGATGTTGAAGTCGTCGAGTTCGCCGCGGCGGATGCGATGGCGGTCGCGTAACAGCGAGGCAATTTGCTCGATGGCCGGATCAATGGCGTCCGTCGAGACCGCCGAGCACATGATGTCGTCGATCCAGCTTTTGCCGGTCATCTTCCGCATCGCGGTGGTGTAGGGCACGTCGAAGGTGTCGTCCTGGTCCTGGCCGAAGCTGGACTGGCCCTTCGGCTCCAGCACCCCGATTACCTGGAAGGGCAAGGTGCCGATGCGCACGACTTTGCCGATGGGATCCTCGGCGCCGAACAGTTGCTGGCGAATGGTTTCCCCGATTACCACCACGTTGGCGGCGTGGTCCACATCCTGCTGGGTGAAGGGAGCGCCCAGCACCACCGGCCACTTCTTGATATCGAAATACTCCGGCGACACTCCGCGGCCGTGCGTGGCCCAGTTCTTGTTGGCGTAGACCACCTGGCCGTTGGCGTCCACGTTCGGGGTCGCCGCCTTGATCAGGGGCACCTGCTTGACGATGGCTTCCACGTCGGCGACCGACAGCGTCTTGGTGCCGTGACTGCCGGTACGAATGCCGTTGGGAGCGCGCGAGCCGGCCTCGATCCAGACGAAGTTGTCGCCCAGATTGTCCATCTGTGCCTGGATCTGCTCCGAGCCGGCCTGGCCAATGGCCAC
>DASUBK010000279.1:0-4134 GCA_035763305.1 Terriglobales bacterium
CTGCTGGAAGACGTTGACGCGGAAGCGTCCCAGGCCGGCGACGCCGTAGGCCATGTCGAGCTCGGCGTTTTCCTTGAATTTCTGCTTCTGGCGGTTGGACATCATGCTGAACGCCATGTTCAGCATCTCTTCGGCGGAAACGCGCGGCTGCTCGCTCAGCGGCACCAGTTCCCCATCGACGCGGATGTGGGGGAAGTTTCCGACCTTGAGATGGAGGTCGGAGGCCTTGCGCTCCATGGCAATGCGAAGCAGGTCATCAATCTGCATGTACGGATCCCGTTCGACAGCGGAAGTGGGGCCAAGCTATCACGGACGAAGGGCTTACGCAATCAAGCGGCAGCCCTAGGAATCGGGTGATTGGGTGATCTGGCGATCGGGTGATCGATTCGGACTGCTGCCCACTCGATCACCCGATGGTCACCCGATGGCTACAGGTTCATCGGCTCGTCGGCGCTGCCGCCGTAGATGTTGGGCACCTTGGATCCCATGGGACGCAAGTAGGCGGCGAGCTGGCCGCGGTGGTGAATGGTGTGGCTCTTGGTGAACAGCAGGTAATGGAATGCGGGCAGGTTGAACACCTCGAAGAAGTTCAGCACGGTGGTGAGCTGCTTGGGGTTCATGCCGCGGATGCGGTTAAGGGCGGCGTTGAAGTTGGTGTCGTACCACTTCACCAGGCCGCCGACGTTGGTGGGGCGCAGCTTGGCCTCGTTCTTCTCGTTGTCGTACATCTTCTCGAACGAGAGGTCGGCGATGCCCTCGAGGAACCAGACCTCGGTGGAGGCGAGGTGCCAGGCCAGTTCGAAGGCGGTGCGGGACTTGGGATCGGGGCGGTAGTCGCGGCGGGCTTCGGGGATGGCCGAGAGCACGCGGGCGGTGGTTTTGGATTCGTCGCGCAGGGCGGCGACCAGCAGGTCGCGGAAGGTGGCGGCGAATTCGGGGGAGAAGGCCGGCTGGGTGGCGGATGCGGTCGCCATAAAAACCTCCTGAAGAAAGGGGCTAGGGGCTGGGGACTGGGGACTAGCGTGACGGGGCGAAAGTATAGACCTGGTTGCCGAAGTGCGGAATTGCTGAATTGCCGAATTGGAGTGATCTTGCCGGATTGGGAATCGGCCCATAGAGGGCCGGTTCACACGAAGGACCGAAGGCAACACGAAGGCGAGGGGATGAAGAGGAAGAGCGTGTGCATAGCATCGTGGCTGCGGGCACCGCAGGGGTCCTTCGACTCCGCGTCTCCGCTCCGCTGCGACGCCTCCTCAGGATGACAGCTGTTGAGAGTACGCCAGATCGCTCCGCACCCGATCTCCCGATGACCCGATGGTGAGATGACCCGATGATCGGGTCACCCGATCTGCTGTCCCCCGTCGACGCGCAGGATCTGGCCGGTGATGCGGCGGCCGCCTTCGCTGCAGAGGTAGAGCACGGCGTTGGCGATGTCGGAGGGATCGAGCAGCACGCCCAGCAGGCTCTCCTTGACGGCGGCGTCGCGGACTTCCTGCGGCACCGCGTCGGTGAGCGGCGTGCGCACCCATCCGGGTTCGACCACGTTGACCAGGATGCCGAAGCGTCCGACCTCGCGCGCCGCGGTCTTCATCAGGCCCAGCAAGCCGGCCTTGCTGGCGGAGTAGGCGGCGGTGCCGAACTTGCCGCGCGAGCCGTTGATGGAGCCGATGAGCACAATGCGCCCGGCGCCGACGGCGCGCAGGTGGGGAATGCCGTGGCGCAGAAGGAGGAAGGCGCCGCGCAGGTTTACCGACTGGATGAAATCCCAATCTTCGACCGTGGCCTTCCACAGCACGGCGTCGCGGGAGACGCCGGCGGCGTGGACCAGGATATCGAGGCGGTGATGATCGGCGGCGGCGCGCTCCACGGCGGAGCGGACGGCGTCGTCGCTGCGGATGTCGCAGGCGATCCAGGGAGCCTTGTCTTTGGGCTGGGCGAGGTCGAGGGAGATGGCGGTGGCGCCGGCGCGCTGCAGGGCGGCGCAGATGGCGCTGCCGATGCCGCCGGAGCCGCCGGTGACCAGGGCCACGCGGCCGCGAAGTTCGCCGTCAGGCATGGCGGAATTGTAGATTGCCGAATGCCGATTTCCGATTGCCGATTTCGGAACGCAATTCGCGCGGCGAAATCGGCAAGCGGAATTCGGAAATCGGCAATCCCCGGGGCCGCTTCCGATCTGGCCTTTGGTAACCCGGCCCTGCCGGGGAAGCGGGTTTCTCCGGTGTTTCTCCGGGTTTTGTCGGGGTTTAGTGCCCTGATTCCGTAGTAACCAATGGATTGCTCCCGGGCAGGAGGCGTGCCATAATCCTGCCACTCTGGGAGTTCTTTCCCGGTGGAATGGCCGCGGGCAAGAGGCCTTGCGCGGAGCTTAGGACCTTCAGGGACAGGGGACGATGCGCCTTCTTCCAGCCATGCCGAAGCGAGCCTGCAGCCGGGTGCTGCTGGCGATGTCCGCCCTGGCGCTGATAGCGCCCGCGGCACGCGCCGGCGAGGGCATCGTGGCGGTGCAGGAGAACGGCAAGACGGTTTACGTCAACGACGGCGTGGACAAGAGGGTTCGCATCAGCAAACCGGAGCCGGTGGCGCCGCAGCCATATCGGGTGCTGATGTACTGGAGCCGGGCGAAACAGGATTGGGTGCCGGTGTCGCCGCCGAACCCGTCGGTGATGCGGGCGGCGCAGCGGGCGGCGCAGGAAGTCCGGCGCTACGTGATCGCGCGGCCGCGTTCCTGGGCCGCGGCAGACTTCGATCCCGGCTACCTGGAGTTGGCCCACGGCCGCCAGGTGACGTCGCAGCAGATTGACGACGCCATCGCCAAGGCGGCGGCGCGGCACAGCGTGGATCCCAACCTGGTACGCGCCATCATCAAGGTGGAATCGAATTTCAATCCCCATGCGGTCTCGCGCAAGGGCGCGATGGGGCTGATGCAGCTGATGCCGGGGACGGCGCGCGAACTGGGCGTATCGAATCCCTTTGACCCGGCGCAGAACGTGGACGCGGGCGTGCGCCACATCAAGCAGCTGCTGAACGATTATCATGGCGACGTGGCGCTGTCGCTGGCGGCTTACAATGCGGGCAGCGGCGCGGTGGCGCGGAACAACGGTGTCCCGCCCTACCAGGAAACGCAGGCGTACGTGCGCAGGATCACCGGCATGGTGAGCGCGGGCGGCGGCAAGACCGTGGCGACTCACAGCGCGCCGATTCGCGTGACGCGCGCGGCGGATGGATCGGTCAAGTTCAGTAACATCGAGTAGCTGGTAGTTCGTAGTTCGTGCGGTATCTGGCGATTGGCGGCCTCATGGCTCGTGAGGCCCCGCGACCATCAGGAACTTGCGGGTTCCGATGAACACAGCAATGCGGCGCACGGCGGTCCTGGCGCTATTCCTCATGGCGCTGGGCAGCCTCGTACCCCTGCACGCCCGCAGCGTGGCGCAGAAGAAGCAACTGGCGCGCGCCGCCTTCGAACAGGCGGAGCGCATGCGGGAGGCGCTGAACGGCCGCCCCGAGTCCGATCGCACCCTCAAGCAATATCGCGCGGTGATGGACGCCTACCGCAGGGTCTACTACGTCGCGCCCACCTCCAACAAAGCCGACGAGGCGATTGTGGCCGTCGCCGAACTGCTGGCCGACGCCGGGCGGCAGTTTGACGACGAGAAGATGCTGCACGACGCCATCGGGCAGTACGAGTTTCTGCGCCGCGAGTATCCCGGCAGCCGCTACCGGGTGGAGGCGCTGTTCACCATCGCGGAGATTTATTTCGACGATCTGGGCGACGATGCCAAGGCGAAGGAAAGCTACCAGGAATTTCTCAAGCACTATCCTCGCAGCGAGCTGGCGGCGCAGGCGCGGGCGGATCTGGCGGAGCTGAACCAGCCGGAGAAGTCGAAGAGTGCCCGGATACGGAGCAAGGATCACGGGCAGGATGAGGGAGGCCGCGCTTCGGCCAGCCGCGACAAGGATGGGGCTGGACACGGCTCCGAGACCCGTGCCACACAGGTTGCGGCGGCAGCGAATCGCGCGGCGGACGAGGAGAGTGGCCGGTCGGGCCGACCGGCCTCCAACAGTAGCGAGGAATCGAGCCCGGGCGAAAGACAAGCCAGCGGCAAGCGCGTGCTGGTCACCGGCATTCGCCACTGG
>DASUBK010000280.1:0-6268 GCA_035763305.1 Terriglobales bacterium
CAGAAGGCGCTGGAGAATTTCCATCCCGCGAACGGGGCGACGTTCCTGAGCCGGCGCACGGGCCCGATCCTGGCGGTGATGTCAGGACCAATCTCGCCGTCGGAAGCGAAGGCGCTGCTGGGCGCGGTGAACTACGACGCCGACATCACCTGGAACCAGAACACGTTCTTCAGCAAGAAGGACAATGTGGCCAACCTGCTGGTGAACGTGGTGGTACTGATCGCCATCATCCTGCTGTTCGCCATCGTGATGGGGATTCTGATGGGCGGGGTGAAAATACTGAACCGGAAGCTGTTCCCCGACCGGGGCTTCGACCGGGCGGACCGCAACGAGTTTATTTCCCTCCACCTCCGGGATTGAGCGGCAAGCCATTGAAAAAGGGGAATTTGGGCGAATTTAAGGTAGAAAATCGCCCTTTTTCGGGAAAATTCCTGACTAGTGTAAATCTGATTAAGTTGTTGAAAAATAAGGTCTTAGATTATAAAAAATTGCTTGACACCCCCTCCCCCCGCTCATAAGATTTCGCCCATTGAAGGTTCCGACGGCAGCCACCCTGCGGTTGGAGCTATTCTCCCTTAAAGAAAAGGCCGCCTGAGTTGCCGGGCGGCCTTTTCGTTTTGTCAGCTCTTAGCTATGAGCTCTGAGCTTTTAGCTGGATTCGGGTCAGGTCGACGACATCGCGGAGGGGAAGTTTTCAGAAGAGCGCCAACGAAGGACGCAAGAAGGGAAAAGCTCGGAGCTCACAGCGAAAAGCTCACAGCTCAGAGCTGAAATGGAGCCGACGATCGGACTTGAACCGATGACCTGTCGATTACGAATCGACTGCTCTACCAACTGAGCTACGTCGGCCCTGAGAGTGAATTTTAAATGCGAGTGGCTGCGACGGTCAAAAGTCAGTCGCCAGTCGCCAGTCGCCAGTCGCCAGTTGTCAGTTGTCAGTTGGGCGAGCGCGTTACAACCGGCTACCGGCTACTGGCGACTGGCAACTGACCAAGGTAATGAAAGATTTAATTACTTCCCTGATTTCCGCTTTACTTCCACAGGACACATTTTGATAATAACGAACCAAGCAGATTCACAGGCTCCTATACTACGGTGCAACGCTACCAGCGAAGCGACGTTCTGCGAATCCTGCGCATCACAGCGCGGCAGCTGGCGCAATGGGAACGGGCGGGGCTGGTTCCCACCAGCGGCGAATACTCCTTCTTCGATCTCCTGCAAATGAAAAAAGTGCGCGACCTGCGCGCCAAGCGGGTGCGTCCGGCGGTAATCAAGGAATCGCTGCAGGCCATGCAGAAGCAGGTGGCGGGGATGGAGAACCCGCTGCTGGAGGCCAGCACCTACTCTACCGGCACGCGCGTCGCCTTCCGCCACGACGGCACGGTCATGGAACCGATCGCCGGGCAGTTCATGATGGACTTCGAACTCGGCGAGCGCGTGGTGTCGGCCAAGGTGAAGCCGCTGCACTCGCTGGAATCGGCGGCGGAATTCTTCGCCCGCGGCGTCGCCCTGGAAGAAGATCCGCGCTCGCAACTGGAAGCCATCGCCGCCTACAAGAAAGTACTCGAGCTGGAGCCGGGTCACGCTCCGGCGCACATCAACCTGGGGACGCTCTACTACAACCGCCAGGATTACGTGCAGGCGGAGACGCACTACCGCAAAGCCATCGAAGCGGACCAGCGTTACGCGCTGGCGTATTTCGATTTAGGAAATGTCCTGGATGAAACCGGGCGCGTAGGCGAAGCGGTCAAGGCGTACAAGAGCGCGCTGGCGCTGGCCCCCACCTACGCCGACGCGCACTACAACCTGGCCCTCGCCTTCGAGAAGATGAAGCAGCCGCGGCGGGCGCTGGTGCACTGGCGGGCCTACGCGCGGCTGGACAACTCCGGCCCCTGGGCCACGCACGCGCGCAACCAGATCCGGCGCATCCTGGAGAGCGACGACCTCAAGGTCGTCTACCGCAAACGCAAGTAACCCGCTCGTTTCCCGCATCTCACGCAGGGGCACGTCCTTCCGTTTCTGAATCAGTAAACAAGCCCACGTTTGTGGTGGACAAACTTAGCACTTCGTACTAGGTTGAGGTTCAGCAACTCTAGGTACTGGGCTATGCGGAAAAAACGCTTGGGCGAAGTCCTGCGCGACCGCAAACGCGTGTCGGACGAGGTCCTGGAACAGGCTCTGGCCGAGCAGCAGAAGAACGCCGGATTGCTGGGCGAGATGCTGCTGGAGCGCGGACTGGTGGCCAAGGAAGACCTGGTCTCGGCGCTGGAAGAGGTCACCCACTTCCGCTACGTCGACGCGCGCTATGCGACGGTCGAACGGGCGGTACTGAAGCTGGTGCCCAAGGCGGCGGCGCTGCGCTACGGCGTGCTGCCGCTGATTCGCGAAGGCAAGCGGATCGTCGCGGTCATGGCGGAGCCGCAGAACCTGCACGTGCTCGACGAACTCCGCTTCCTCACCGGGATGGACATCTCGCCCCGGCTGGGATTCAAGAGCGAAATCACCGAAGCGGTCGAAAAGTGCTACGCCGACGAGCAGGGTGAGCCGGTCACCGCCGCGGCCGAGCAGATGCCGTTCATCGAGCAGGTGGACGTCTCCGACATGCAGTTCTTTACCGCCAGTTCCAGCGAGCGGAACAAGGCGGCGATGTCGGAGTTCGAAGCCGAGCTGCGCAACGAGAAAACGCCGGCGGTGCGGCTGGTATCGGCCATTCTCTATGCTGCCGCGACCAAGAAGGCGAGCGACGTTCACATCGAGCCGCAGGCGCTGGGCACGGTGGTGCGCATCCGCGTGGACGGCGTGCTGCGCGAGCTGACGCACATCCCGGCGGAGCTGACCTCGTTCCTGGTATCGCGCATCAAGATTCTCGCCGACATGGACATCTCCGAGCGGCGGGTGCCGCAGGACGGCCGCTTCCTGGTGCAGATCGGCGCCAGCCCGCTGGACCTGCGGATTTCGACGCTGCCCACGCACGAAGGCGAGAAGGTGGTCATGCGGCTGCTCGATCCGGCCGCCACCCGCGTCGGATTCGAGAAGCTGGGGCTTTCGGCGGAGCTGTCGCAGAGCTTGTTGAGCATGCTGACGGCGCCGCAAGGCATGCTGCTGGTGACCGGACCGACCGGCTCGGGCAAGAGCACCACGTTGTACGCGGCCCTGAACCAGCTGCGCTCGCCGTCGGTGAACATCATCACCGTCGAGGACCCGATCGAGTTCCGGGTGGAAGACGTCAACCAGGTGCAGATCAATCCCAAGCAGGGGCTGACCTTCGCCACCACGCTGCGCTCCATCCTGCGCCAGGATCCCAACATCATCATGGTGGGCGAGATCCGCGACCAGGAGACGGCGGAGATCGCGCTGCAGGCCTCGCAGACGGGGCACCTGGTGCTCTCCACGCTGCACACCAACGACAGCATCGCCGCCATTACCCGCCTGCTCGACTTGGGCGTGCCGGCGTTCCTGATCGCGGCGTCGCTCACCGGGGTGGTCGCGCAGCGGCTGGTGCGCAAGCTATGCAAGTGCCGCGACGAGATCGCCATCACGCCGGAGCACGTGTCGCGGCTGCTGGCCGCGGGCATCGTGGACTTCGGCAGCACGACCTTCGTGCCGGTGGGCTGCTCCGACTGCGACAACTCCGGCTACAAGGGCCGGGTGGGCATCTACGAGCTGTTGACCATGGATGAGCAGATTCGCTCGGCGGTGCGCGGCGGGGTGCGTGACGAAGAGGTCCGCAACATGGCGCGCAGCGGCGGCATGCGCCTGATGCAGGAGGACGCGCTGGAGAAGGTCAAGAATGGAATCACCACACTGGAGGAGGTGCTGCGGGTGGTGCCCTTCGATAACGCCATGGGCGTGCGCTGCCGCAACTGCGGCAAGGCGCTGGCGCCCTCGTTCCTCTTCTGTCCTTATTGCGGCGCCGGGACGAGGCAATCGGCGCAGGGGCCGCGATCGCTGGCGCGGGCCGGCGCCCAGGGAGGCGCGGCATGAGCGCACCCACCCCGGGAATGGACGCCACAGGCCTGCGGCAGTACGAGCGCTACAGCACTTATCGCGATCTTTCCATCGTCTACGAGGGGCATAGCGAGCGGATTTCTATCCGCACGCCCGACTTCAGCCCCAAGGGCATGTTTATCCACACCGCGCAATATTTTGCCCAGGGCACGGTGCTGAAGGTGTGCTTCCGCCTCGGCCGCTCGGGCCTGGAGGTGAACGCGCGCGGCGAGGTGCGCTACTGCCTGATGGGCGTTGGCGTGGGCGTGGAATTCGTGGATATCACCCCGCAAGACAAGGCGGCGATCGAGGACGAACTGGGGATTCCGCAGAGCGAGCGATAGAGGCTTTCGAAGTAAATGAACGGCCCGGCTGAGCCGGGCCTTTTTGTCGGTGGAAGGGTATGTCAGTACGTCGGTATTTCAGTACCTCGATTTGGAGGGCACGTCTGAGTGGCACGACAGGGTTGGATTCCGAGGTACTGACCTACTGAAATCCTGAATTACCGCTCCTCAGCAGCTTCGGGTATCGTGGTCACCACGGCCATCTCCGCCAAGCCAAGAACCAGCGCCCCACCTCCAACCACACACACCCCACTCCATCCCCAGTGCTGCCAGGCCAGCGCGCCCAGCCACGAACCCAGGCCGCCGCCGGTGAAGTACGTCACCATGTAGACGGAGTTCAGGCGGTTAGCCCTTTCGGTGCCGAGAGCGTAGATGCGCGCCTGGTTGGTGACATGGCCGGCCTGCACGGCGCCGTCGAGCAGCATCACGCCGGCGATCAGTCCCGCCAGGTGGAGCCCGAGCAACCAGAAGATCAGGTAGGCTGCGATGCCGATGACGATGGTGAGGCGCACGGTGGTGCGCGGATTCATGCGGTCCGACATGTGTCCGGCGAGCGGCGCGGCGCTGGCGCCGACCACGCCCACCAGACCGAACAGGCCCGCGGCTTGTTCGCCGAGGTGGTAGGGCGGGCGTTCGAGCAGGAACACCAGCGTGGCCCAGAAAGCGCTGAAAGAGGCGAACAGCATGCCGCCGGTGAAGGCCGCTTCGCGCAGCACGGGCTCGGTGCGCGCCAGGTGCGCCAGCGACGACAGCAGCCGGCCGTATCCCATGGGCGTGGTGGGCACGCTGGTGGGCAGGTTGAGGCGCAGGGCGATAGCGATCACCACCATCAGGCCGGCGGCGACCCAGTACATCGCACGCCAGCCGAGGTGCGCGCCGACGATGCCGGAGACGGTGCGCGCCAGCAGGATTCCGATCAGCAGTCCGCTCATCACCGTTCCCACGGCGCGTCCGCGCTGGCCCGGCGGTGAGAGGAAGGCAGCGAAGGGGACGAGCATCTGCGGGACCACAGAAAAAGCGCCCACGGCGAGGCTTGCGGCCGCCAGCCACAGGAAAGATTTCGCGGTGGCGATGGCGATCAGCGCCAGCAGGGCGAAGGCGGCCATGAGCAGCACCAGGCGGCGGCGCTCCATGGCGTCGCCGAGGGGCACGAAGAAGAGCAGGCCCAGCGCGTAGCCGGCCTGGGTGAGCATGGCGATCACGCCCATGGAGGCGGCCGATGCGTGGAACTCCTGTCCGATCGCGGCCAGCAGCGGCTGGTTGTAGTAAAGGTTGGCCACTACCACGCCGGCAGCCACGGCCATCAGCAGCAGCGAGGAGCGGGAAAGCTGGGCGGGGGCAGGCACGGGGAAGAATGTACAGGGAAGAATGCCGAATGCCGAGTGCCGAATGCCGAATTGAGTCCGGGTGGAGCCGGGCAGCCCGGCTCATCCGGGCTTGCCATCCAGCCCGAGCGCTGCTCTCCCACATCTGCCAAATGCGGGCAGATGTGGGGCACCATCAGTGAATTTTCTGCTTTCGCAAACGTCGCCAATCCGTGAGAATCCGGAGCAGGCCCATGGGGAAGATTCACGTCCTTCCGGAGCACGTCGCCAACAAGATCGCCGCCGGCGAGGTGGTGGAGCGCCCGGCTTCGGTGGTCAAGGAACTGCTGGAGAACGCGCTCGACGCGGGCGCGCGGCGCATCCGCATCGCGGTCGAAGGCGGCGGCAAGAAGCTCATCCAGATCACCGACGACGGCTGCGGCATGGTGCGCGACGACGCCCTGCTGGCCTTCGAGCGCCACGCCACCTCGAAAATCCGCACCGCCGAAGACCTGCTGACGGTGGCGACGCTCGGCTTCCGCGGCGAGGCGCTGCCGTCGATCGCGTCGGTGTCGCGGCTGAGGCTGGAGACTTGCGCGAGGACGGAGAACGGACGCGAGGGCGCGTCCGCTC